>CAIKZP010000119.1 GCA_903831935.1 uncultured Bacteroidota bacterium
CAGCCCCAATATTTTTAAATTTTTTATTGTAATAGTCATAGCCTTGAACAATATTTCGTTCAATCATCCATATAATATCTTTATTTACCGTGATTTTTTTAATATTATTATTTACCAATCCATTATCTGTTGTTAAATGCAATACTATTTTTTTATTTTTTATAAAATACAAGCCTTGTTTTCTTGTGGCTGCACAAATTGTACCGTTTAAAAGTTCAACAAAAGCAACTGCATAAATTGTCTCCTGTGTATTATCATCTAAAATTAGATGCCATGAATTGTTTTGATAATATTTCATGCCATCAACAAAACCAGCCCATAATATTTGCTCCTTTTCTTGATAATATATTCCTTTATTTCTTTGATTAGAAAGAATAATACTTGCATAAGGCATATCCTTGCTTGCAATAATCATTTCTGGTTTTTGCTGGAATTCTTTTACTAGTTTACTAGCTAGTGTATTATTGCCTTTTTTATACGAAACCATTACCCTATTTCCAGAAGAAAAAATAACGCCATCCTTTCTAAATACATATTCCTTTGGAGACGACAATAACAGCACTTCGTTTGATGTTTGATTGCGCGTTGGACTAATTATTTGTGTTAAAAGTTTTGAAACAAATAATCTATTAGTAAAAGAGTCGTAGTCTAAAGCCTGTACTTCTCTTTGACCAACAAAAGGAAATTTGATAATTACGTTTTCTGAAAATTGATGAAAATTAAATATTTCTCCTGCTAATGAAGCGCCATAAATAGCACCGTTTTGACTAACCGCTAAATGGCTAAGACCTTCTGTTTGTAAACCCATGGCAGTTCCTCTAGATAGCCACATATTTAAATCTGGAATATAATGTAGTCCATTATTTAGTGTGGCTACCCAAATGCCCCCTTCTTTTACTTTTATAATTTCTGAAATGGTTTCATTTTCAAAAAATTGTTTTTGTAAATAATATTCTTCTCCTTTTTGCTTTAGCCATAACAAACCATTTTCGGTTCCAATAAATAAATTTCCATCGTCGTCGTCATATGCTGCAACTGGAAACACCCCAAGTTTTTGCAAGACTTTTGTAGCAGGATGCGCATAAAAAGCCTTGTTTTTATAATACACTAATAAAGGATGCTTATGACTAGGGTTTCTCTTTAAAAATCCAATTGTTTGTTTGTTTAAAAAAGAGTTTGAAAATTTAAAATAATTCGAAAACATAGCAGGACTTAGTGCATATTTTTCAAGTCCGTAGAATGGAATTTTAGTAATTGTTTTATTTTCTATTGCATAAACCAAAGATGTTTCCATGATTTTAGTAAACACAATGGTGCCATCGTACATGCTTGCAATTGAAAATTTTGTGTAGATGCTATCGTCAAATTTATTTGTTTGGTTGTTTAACAAATTAATACCATACACATAGTTGTATCCATTATTTACATAGAGCCCATTTTGTTGGTCGAATGCAAATTCATTCAAGCCATTTTTATAATATTTATCCCAAGCAGTAAAGCGAGAAATTGAATCTCCAACTATATTAAAAATTTGTCCGCTAAAATTATTAAACCAAATTTTTCCAGTCTTATCTTCTTTTAATCCACTTACCGATTCAGACCTTGATTTTAAATTTGGAATAGTAATAAAATTACTGCCATCATACCTAACTAATCCCGCAGTAGTGCCTATCCAAAGAAACCCTTTTCGATCTTGTTTTAAGCTAAAAATTATATTAGTTGGCAATCCATTACTAATGTCGAAATGAATAGACGCGGGCTCTTGTGCAGCCGTATTAACAGCAGCGCAAAGTAAAAAAAATATAATGCAATATTTTATTCTTCCCATTTTCCTGCACCCTCTCTTATTAATTCATAACTATCTTTTGTGCAGTCAACAATGGTAGATGGAACCATCCCACCTATTCCTCCATCTACTACAATATCAACAATGTCTTTAAAGTTTTCGTAAATCAATTCTGGGTCGGTGTACTCTTCAACCATCTCACCAGGTAAAGAAGCAGATAAAATAGGATGACCTAGTTCGTGCACAATACTTCTTGCTATATTATTGTCTGGTATACGTAACCCGATGGTGCTTTTTTTGCTCTGTAATATTTTTGGTACTTCTTTGCTTGCGGGTAATATAAAAGTATAGGCTCCAGGCAAATAATCTTTTAGCATTCTGTATAAAGGCGTGCTAATACTTTTTGTATACTTACTTAAATCACTTAAATCATAACATACAAAACTGAGCTGTGCTTTAGCAGGATCTACTTGTTTGATTTTTGCAATACGTTCAATGGCTTTGTGCTGAAAAATATCGCAACCTAGGCCATAAATAGTATCTGTAGGATAAACAATCACACCGCCTGATAGCAAACAGTCCACTATCATTTTCAAGTAGCGAGGATTGGGATTTGAGGGATGTACTTGTAATAGCATAGTATTAGAGGATATATTCAATTACAAAGTTAAACTTAATGGTTTGCACCATGCCAAACAAATAAGAATCTTAGAATTGCTTGCGGTAATGCAACTAAACAAAAGAGACGACTAAATGCCGCCTCTTTCTTTTAGTTTGTAACCCCCTATAAACCGACTACCTAAAAAGGCGCATTGGGAAATAACCAATTGCAGTTTATCGGTTCAAAAATATATCAGTAAGCCAAACAGCTTTATTTGTTATCACCGATTTTCATTAGTTTAAACACGGTGAATTTCCAGTTAAAACGTCTAGCAGCAATCAAACAATATCATTGAAATTGGTAGTCAAATAATTATTCCCATAAAACTACTTCTATGACAAACATTGCACTTGTTGATGATCACCTACTTTTTAGAAAAGGCTTAGCAACTATCATTAATAGTTTTTCTGATTACCAAATTATCATAGAAGCTAGTAGTGGCAAAGAGTTTACTACCCTTATTTCTCCAAGCAATATGCCTGCCATTGTAATTTTAGATGTTACAATGCCCGATATGAATGGATATGAAACGGCTAATTGGATCCATCACCAGTATCCGGAAATTAAAATACTTGCACTTAGCATGCTAGATGACGAAAAAGCAATTATTAAAATGCTAAAGAATGGAGCGAAAGGATATATTTTAAAAGACAGCGACCCAAGAGACTTAAAAGAAGCGTTAGACCAATTAATGCAAAAAGGTGTTTACCTAAATGAACTGATGTGTACCCATTTAATAGATAATATAAACAATCATTTACACGAAGATGCACAAGGATTTTATCGAAAAAAAATTACCTTAAATGATAGAGAAATTGATTTTTTACAACGCGCTTGCAGCGACATGTCGTACAAACAAATTGCCGATGACATGTACTTGAGTCCAAGAACAATTGATGGATACAGAGATGCTCTATTTCAAAAATTGCGGGTTTCTTCTAGAATAGGGCTAGTGCTCTATGCTATTAAAAATGATATTGCGCAAATTTAAACGATCTCCCAAACTTCTTTTCCGCGAATCAATTTATCTAAATTGCCTTTGCCTTTTGATGCAATGGTTTCTTCAATTTGCATAGCCATATCATCTTCATAACATGCTCTATCGGCTTCAAAGAAAACACCAAATGGACGAGGGAAATGACCACCTGTTTTATTAGGATCATCGAACATTCTTACCAAAGTTTGTGCTTTGTAAAAATCTTTTTCGTCGTGGATCCACAAATCGTCTTTAGATACTGAATCGCTCAATTCAACCACTACAGGTTTTAAACCATCTAGTTTAATTCCCATTTGTTGGTTGGCACCAAATACCAATGGTTGACCTTGTTCTAGGTATAAACCTTGATCGGCTTTAGAAGATTTTTCTGTGAAAATTTCAAAAGCACCATCATTAAAAATATTACAGTTCTGATAAATCTCTAAGAAAGAAGATCCTTTGTGCTGATGAGACCTTGTAAGCATGTATTGCAAGTGCTTAGGATCTCTATCCATACTGCGTCCTACAAAACTAGCATCTGCGCCCATAGCCAAAGCCAAAGGATTAAAAGGATGGTCAATACTTCCAAAAGGAGTTGATTTTGTAACCTTATGCTGTTCAGAAGTAGGGGAATATTGCCCTTTGGTTAAACCATAAATCTGGTTATTAAACATCAAGATATTTACATCTAGATTTCTACGCAATAAATGAATAGTATGGTTACCACCAATACTTAAACTATCACCATCACCAGATACAATCCAAATACTTAATTCTGGACGGCTAGCTTTTAATCCACTAGCAATAGCAGTTGCACGACCATGAATAGAGTGCATGCCAAATGTATTCATATAGTAAGGGAAACGACTACTACAGCCAATCCCACTAATAATAACAATATTTTCTTTTGGAACACCAATAGTTGGCATTACTTTTTGAACCTGGGCTAAAATAGAATAATCGCCACATCCTGGACACCAGCGTACTTCCTGGTCTGTTGCAAAATCTTTCGCGGTTAAAACGGGTGCCGCTGTTGCAGTCTCAATCATTTAATAGAATTTTTATAAAACAATCCAATTGAATAAAATAGTGGGGACGAAGTTACGATAAACTCGTCTAGGAATTTGCTAAAAAACTCCAATAAATTAGAAATATTGTATTATCCCTTCAATAATTCTTCCCAATACTCTGCTGCTCTTCGGGTATGAGGCACTACAATGGTACCTCCCACTATGTTTGCAACAGCAAAAATTTCATATAATTCTTCGGTACTAACCCCTAATTCAAAGCTTTTTCCTAGGTGATATTTAATACAGTCGTCGCAACGCAATACCATACTAGCCACCAATCCCAACATTTCCTTGGTTTTTTTATCTACTGCTCCCGCCTCATAGGTGTTGGTATCTAAATTCCATAAGCGCTTCATTACCAGGTTGTCTTTACTCAAAATCACTTCATTCATTTTGGTACGATACGCGTTAAACTCATTGACTAATTCGCTCATGGCTACAGTTTTATTGCTCGAAATTACTAAGCAAGATTTGTAAAATAGGGTTGATTTTATAAACGGCTTTGACCAAATTGTTTATTGCAACTGTTTTAGCCAGTCTTGAACACCTAGGCTGATTTTCTTGGCTACATCTAGGCGAAATTTGGGACTAATAATCTTTTTTTCGTCTTCTATATTGCTTAAAAAAGCAATTTCTACTAATGCATTTGGAAAATCTGTAGGAGAGTTTAAGCCAAAATTAAAATTACCAATATTGCCAAACTCATTCAGTTTCAACTCAAGCATTCGTTTTAAGAGGTGTTGAGAGAGTGGTCTAAATCCAATATACTTGTAAAAAGTACTTACACCCTGAACCGATTCATTGTCGGAAGAATTAAAATGGAGACTAATTAAAAAATCGGGATTTTGTTGTTGTAAAAATAAAATACGATCCTTCATATCGAAACTAGTATCGATATTTCTGGTCATGATTACTTTTTTAACTCCTAATTTTTTTAAGCTTTTTTCTAAGGCTTTTGCATATAATAAAGTGTTCTCTTTTTCTGACGCATGGTGTTTTATGCCTTCTGCTCCACTATTGGTTCCACCATGACCCGCATCAATAGCAATCACCATATTTTTTAACTCCAAAATACTTGGCTGTCTTTTTATATGCACCGATAGGCTCTTTCCTTTATATGCAATGCTATAACCCCAGTGTTGTTGGTGTTTTAATTCAATGGTAACGCGCACTACATCGTCTTCTACTTGATTGTAGTATACATTTTTAACTTCTTTAAGCGATTGCAATTGTGTAATCCAATTGGTGTTTGCTTGCACCCCGTAAATATCAATCATAATTTTAGACGGGCTAATTTCCATCCAAGATTTATAGGGCAGGTGTTCGTCGACCCGAATATTTACTACATCATACAAGGTGTCGCCTTTTGCTAAATAAGAACTCGTTAAGTAAAAAGGTTTTAGTTGGATAGATGAATCAACTTTAAAATAGGCTTTATCTATATAAGCCGAATGGTATTTAGACAACTGAACCTTATACAATTCTTTGGTAGAATCAACCACACGCAGAACAATATTGGTATCAATATACCCCAACTTTGCAGCGCCTAAGCGGTCTTCGCCCAAACTATATACCATAGAAGGCAACTTTCCTGTTGACCTTCCTATTAACATTTTTGGTTGACTTTGTTGCGCAGACAGGCTAAGGCCAACTAATAATAAGTAGCTGAAAAAATACACTCTCATGCAATAAATGTAACTATGAATTATTTATCTGCAGCAACAATTCCTTTAAAATATCCAATTGATTCTGCAATACCTGGCAATGGATCTGCCATGTCTTTTTCAAATTCAATACTGCAAACACCTTTGTATTTAATTTTACGCAAAGATTCTACCAGTGCCGAAAAATGAATTACACCTCTACCAATTTCAATGGCTTTACCATCTTTAGCAGCAATGCTTACGTCTTTAATATGTAAGTCAAATATGCGCTCTTTAAAATCTCTCACCGCTTTTTCAGGAGCAGCGCCTGCACGAGTTGCATGGCCAATATCAATACACATACCCATACGCGCATCCATATTTTTAATTCTGTCGTAAACGTCTTTTGGTGCTGGATACAAAGCATCTTCAGGACCATGGTTGTGAATGGCTAATCGAATATCGTAGGCTTTTACTTTTTCTTCTGAATAAGCAATAAGGTCGTAACTAGGTACCCCAACAATCATGTTTACACCAACTTTTTTGGCATATTCAAAAGCTTGGTCAACTGCTTCTTTGGTTTTCATATAAATCACTCCAACCGTATAAATATTAATACCTGCTTCTTTAAACTTAGCCATTGCCGCAGCAATTTTTTCGTCACTACTATTTAATGGTAAATGAATTTCCTTCAATGATAAATTTGTAACGCCAATTCTTTTCATCATTACAATCGACTGCTCTAAACTAAATTTATAGAACGTATAACCAGCAACACCAACAGCTAAATCAGCAGCAGGTGCTAGGCTATTTGTTTTAGTAGCAGCGCTACCTAAAAAAGGAACAACGGCCGAACCAGCCAAACCAAGCACAGAGTTTTGAAGAAAATTTCTACGAGATGACATGTTAGTTAGTTTTATAAATGGCAAATAATGAATCTTAGAATCGTTAAGTGAATTTGACTAATTTTTTTTACTAAACGTTTAGTAAAGCAGAAAATATTTACGAAATCGAACTAGTGATTATTGTAGCGTCTTGAAAATGAGGGCTGAAATGAAATGGGTATTGGAAATTCCACCAAGTAAAAAGACCTTATTGCTTTGAGGGCAATAAGGTCTTTTAGTGAGCAAGCAATCGTAAGATTATCGATATGTTAAATTTAGGTGATTTTTTTTATTCCCACCAAATTTTTTATTTTTTAGAAGCAATAACCCTTGTTTTCAATCATTTTGTCGGCAATTCTACGTCTAGCATCCTTACTGTTAAAAGGATCAACTTTGGTAAAACGCTTCAATCCAATATGCATCATTCTTAGTTCATCGCCTTCAGAAAAGCTATTTAAAGCGTCTTTTCCGGCTTTATTAATGCGGTCGGCGGCGTCATAAATATAGGCATGCATCATATCGGTCTGAATAGAACAAGCCGTTTCGCCCTTGGTTTGGGTAAGTTTCATTACACGCAACAAGGCACTTTCTGCATTAAACACCTCAATACTCATATCGGCAATATTCATTAACACTTCTTGTTCTTTGTCTAATTGCATCATCAATTTCTGAACAGCGGCACCAGCTACCATTAAAATAGCTTTTTTGAAATTGGCAATATACTTACGCTCTTTAGCAAAAGGCGCATCATCATCAGATCCAAAATCAGGAATGCTCATTAGTTCTTTTTGAACGGCCATGGCTGGTCCCATCAAATCTAACTTGCCTTTCATGGCACGTTTAAGTACCATATCAACTGCTAATAAACGGTTGATTTCGTTGGTACCTTCATAAATACGGTTAATACGGCTATCGCGGTAAGCCCTTGAAATAGCATATTCATCGCTAAAACCATTGCCACCATGTATTTGTAAGCCTTCGTCAACAACATAATCAAGCGCTTCACTACCATATACTTTAAGCATTGCACATTCTATAGCAAATTCTTCGGCAGCTCCAAGTAAAGATTGTGCAAATGATTTGCCACTATGTTCAAGTGTTTGTTCAGCGTCGTCAATCCATTTTGCGGTGCGATATAAAGCAGACTCACAAACCCATAAACGAATAGCCATTTCGCCCAACTTATGTTTGATGGCGCCAAAACGGGAGATGGATATTTTAAATTGTTCGCGGTTAATGGCATATTGAGTGGCTACATTGGTGGCTTGTTTAGCGCCTCCAAGGGTTGCAGCACATAATTTTAATCGACCAATATTTAAAATATTGAAAGCAATAATATGTCCTTTACCAATTTCACCTAGTACGTTTTCTGCAGGCACTTTGCAATCTTGAAAATACAATTGCACAGTAGAAGATCCTTTAATACCCATCTTGTGTTCTTCCGGACCTTGTGTAAATCCTTCCATTCCTCGCTCTAAAATAAATGCCGTGAATTTATCGCCATCTATTTTTGCAAAAACAGTATACACATCTGCAAATCCACCATTGGTGATCCAGCATTTTTGTCCGTTTAGTACATAGTACTTTCCGTCTTCACTTAGTTTGGCGGTACTTTTAGCACCAAGGGCATCACTACCACTATTGGGTTCGGTTAAACCATAAGCACCTTTCCATTCGCCACTTGCAAGCTTTGGAATATATTTTTCTTTTTGCGCATCAGTACCAAAATACAAGATTGGCAAAGAGCCTATTCCTGTATGAGCAGCAATAGCAACAGAAAAAGAATAACCACCACCAAGGCCTTCGTTAACAATGGTAGAAGTAATAAAGTCTTTACCCAATCCGCCATATTGCTCGGGCAACGAAGTAGATAATAAACCCTGCTCGCCAGCTTTTTGTACCAATGAAGGCATTAAACCAGGCTCTAGTTTTTCAATTCGGTCAATAATTGGAAGAATATCTGTGGCTAAAAATTGCTCACACATTTCCATGACCATTTTTTGCTCTTCGTTAAAATCTTCAGGAATAAATGTGTTACTCGGATCACTTTCTTTGATAATCCATTCGCCACCTTTTAATGCAGTTGTTTGCGTATTAGTTTCCATAGAAAAAGTATTTATAGGATATTTTATTAGCTTAAGTTAAGTTGTCGTAAACGCGTTGAAAAATCTGTTTCACTAAATCTATATCTTCTTTTTTCACGCCATTTAAGGCTTCGTTCATGGTTTGATTGGCAAGGTCAATAGTTAATTGTTGCATGTCTTTTGCCTTGTTGGTTAAAGCAACCAAATTGATTCGACGGTCGGTGGTAGAAGGCAGTCGGTTTACCAAATTTTGCTTTTCTAAATTATCAATCAAACGGGTAATGCTGGGCTTGTCTCTGAAAGTACGGTTACACAATTCTTGTTGACTCAAACCATCTTCTTTCCATAAATGGTATAAAACGCTCCATTGTTCAATGGTAATTTCAAGTCCGGCAGCTCTAAAATTCTTTTGTAAACGGCGTGCAACAGCTGTGGAAGCCATTCCATTAATCACGCTATAAAGCTCCCCTCTTTTAAATTGGTTGTTTGGCATATAGTTAGTTATGCAACTAATTCAAAGTAACTTCGTTTTGGCCACATCACCAAGTATTTAGGGTTAATTTTTAGTGTTTGCCTTTAAATTATGTTTTCTTTGTGCAATGTATCAGATTCTATTTTTTATAACGGCATTGCTAGTAAGTATTTACTGCGTGCTAATATTATTTTATAGAACTTGGTTTTTAAAACTTTCTCCTTTTCAAATTACTAATAAATACACCCCAAGTACCCAATTTACGGTAATCATTCCTGCAAGAAACGAGGCCGATAATATTCAAAACTGTTTGTCATCGGTACTGCAACAAAACTATCCTAGTCATTTGTTTGAAGTAATTGTTGTGAATGACCACTCTACCGACAATACTGCTAGCATTGTTGCCTCTTTGCAGATGCACCATTCTAACCTGCACCTAATTAATTTAATAGACCATATAGAACCCAATAGCCTCAATGCTTATAAGAAAAAAGCCATTGAAATTGCTGTTTCAAAAAGCAAGGGTAATTGGATTGTAACCACCGATGCCGACTGTTTGGTGCAAAATAATTGGCTACAAAATTTCGACGCATATATTCAAGCGAATAATGTGGTTTTTGTAGCAGCCCCTGTTCAATTTATAAATGATGGCCAGTTTTTATCGATTTTTCAGGTATTGGATTTTATGAGTTTACAAGGAATTACGGCCGCTGCAGTTAGCGCGGGTAAACATGCCATGTGTAATGGCGCAAACCTTGCTTATGCTAAAAAAGCATTTTATGCAGTGGGTGAATTTAAAGGAATTGATACTATTGCAAGTGGAGATGATATGTTGTTGATGCAAAAAATGAATGCGCAATATCCGCAGCAATTGGGTTTTTTATTTTCTAAAGAAGCAGTTGTATCAACACAACCTATGCCTAATTGGAACAGGTTTTTAAACCAGAGAATCCGCTGGGCAAGTAAGGCCGATCAGTACCACGACAAAAGAATTTTTCCCATATTATTACTTGTGTATTTGGTTAACTTTTTTTTACTGGCAGTATTAGTAGCCAATTTATTTTCTATTGGATATTGGAAAGACAGCTTATTACTGTTATTATTAAAAACAGTAGTAGAACTCAGTTTTATGTATCCAGTAAGTAAATTTTTTGGGCAAGAAAAAACATTAGTGTGGTTTCCTATATCGCAACCATTTCATATTGTATATACGGTAGTAGCTGGTTGGCTAGGAAAGTTTGGCACGTATCAATGGAAGGGAAGAAAAGTCTATTAGTTGTTTATCAGTTAGTTAGACTCTGGCCACCAAGCATATACCATTAAACCAATCATTGCAAGTAGTGTAACAGGAAATAATAAAAAACTTTTCATAGGGTTTTTGTTTTTAGTATGACTCTTAATGAAGCATTTTGTTTAATAGACCTTATAAATATATCTGCATGCAGTATCATTATTCAGTAATTTTCAGCCGTGTTAAATAATACCCAACATTCAGGTTTTAGTAAACGGCTTTTATTAAACAAAGGCGCTGTTATAGGATTGATACTGATAGCACTTAGTTCGCTGCTTGCAGTGTTTGCCTATTTTATTGCACCAGACCATTCACCCAATGCAAATAGAATGATTCCGGCTATTGGCGGAAGAAAACCAGGATTTACTAATAACTTTTTATTAACAAAACGCGAAAGGGTTTTGGCCAATACCGCTACAATTGAAAAATTGTTTTTTGGAGAAGAAGATACTTACACCTACACACCCATCAGTGCTTACCAGCAAGTAGGCGATAGCATTATTTATCAGCAATATATCGACGAAGGTGTTTCAGACAGAAAAGCCATTCACCTAAAATTTTGTGCTACACCTGCCATACAAACATTGCATTTTTATGTAGGGACCGATAAATTTGGTAGAGATATATTAAGCCGATTAATTATAGGTGTTAGAGTGAGTTTAAGTGTAGGATTAATTGCGGTTATCATTTCCTTAACCATTGGTATTTTTTTAGGCGCGGTAGCCGGATATTTTAGGGGATGGATAGACGAACTTGTTTTATGGTTTATCAATACCATTTGGAGTATCCCAACATTGTTATTAGTTTTTGCAATAACGCTAGCACTTGGAAAAGGATTTTGGCAAGTATTTATAGCTGTTGGATTAACCATGTGGGTGAATGTAGCAAGACTTGTGCGTGGTCAAGTAATGGCTATCCGCGAATTGGAATATATTGAAGCCACCAAGGTATTGGGCTATTCGCATTCGCGTACTATTTTTAAACATATCCTTCCAAATATTTTAGGACCTGTTATGGTAATAGCTGCCAGTAATTTTGCATCGGCAATTGTTATAGAAGCAGGATTGAGTTTTTTAGGCGTTGGAGTTCAACCACCGCAACCTAGTTGGGGTCTCATGATTAAAGAGCATTATAATTTTATTATTACACACAATCCAATGTTGGCTTTGGCACCAGGTATTGCCATTATGTTACTGGTATTGTCATTTAATTTATTAGGAAATGGTTTGCGAGATGCGCTGAATGTGCGCGGCAAAATTTAATTAAGCAATTGCAGATTTTTCTTCGGATAGTTTTGATTCTAATACAAAAAGTAATCCTAAACTCAGCCAAAATAAACTTCCAATTTTATCTGTTTCAATTAAGTCACTCATAAAAATCAATAGCCCCATCATTGCTAAAACAACGCCAATACAAATTGCCATTGTTTGATAAAATTGATTTTGCAATTGGTGGTATAATTGTTGTGCTTTAAATAACATACCAATATACAATCCGCTAAATAAAAGCAAACCAGGAAGGCCTTGTTCTAAAAGCGTTAACAAAAAATAATTGTGTACTGTTGAGTGTTCTGGATTATTACTCACCCAGGTTTTAAATCGGTCAACGGTAAAAGACTGGTAACTACTATAAAAAGTATTGGCTCCAAAACCTGTAATAGGTCTATCAGCAAACATTCTAGCACCAGCAATCCAACGGTGAAAACGCTCTGCATTCGACACATCTTTAAACGCAACCGTTGCAGCAATATGTTCAGAGAAATTTGTATGAAAAATTGTATGGTCGTGGTCGGGTGCAAAACGCATATAATGATAGTCGATGGCTAACCAACTTGAAGCTACAACTATTATAACCAGCATCAATCCTACCAACCATTTTAATAATTTTTTTTGTAGGATATAAACAAACGCAATTCCTACAACTAATGCTAACCAAGCGCCGCGCGAATAGGCATAAAACAATCCAATCAAACCAATTGCAAGGCCTAATAAAATTAATTTTTTTTGAGGATTTGTTTTTGGCGTTAAGTAATAAATAGCAAAAGCAATAGGCAATAAGCAAACCAACATAGCCGAATAGTTTACATGGTTTCTAAAAAAAGGTGCCATTGTTTTTTTAATTGAATCAAAGGCAAAACCATAAAAACCAAAACGAATCAGCGCCTGTATAACCATTGCCAACATTGGCAAAACTAATAGCAATGCCAATTTTCTACAATCTGTTTGCGACTTAACTAGTAATTGAGGAAGCACCACAAACGGAATAATATACCAGATTCTGGCCAATAAAAATTTAATAGAAAGAATGGGTTGAACCGAATAAAAACTACTGATAACAGTCCATACCATTATTAGTATTAAAATAAAAAAAAGTGTTTGTTTTTTTAAGATGCTAGGAAATAATTTGGGCTCGTGAATCAGCTTAACAATTGACAAACCAGTTAATAACATTAACAGCAATTCATCGGGAAAGTCAATGCCCAAAGATGGTGTAATATTTAATTCTGTTGAAAGCGGCAACAATAGTAACAGTATCCAAAAAAGATTTGCAGTTTGATTTATGCAATAGTTAAAAATATATGGAATGATTAACCATACAAAAGGAATTGCAAATAGTATAGGCTGCGCAAAAACAATTGCCGCAACAGTACTTAAAAAAAATAATGCAGCAGAAAAAACAGTGCGATGGTATTTAATTAGCAATGCCATCAATTACAAACTGGGTTCTCTATTGGTTACCAATACCCATAACATTGCAAAAATAAAACTACACAAGGCCGTTAATAAAAGTAGTTCTGGCTTATTTGGTTTTTCTGATTTAGCCGCAATTACAGCTGGTTCTAATACATAAAATGCAGGTGTATTATTTTCAATAGCCAATTTAAATTCATTAGCAGATTTTTGATACGTAGTTAACTGTTCTAATAAACTATGTTGTTTATTGTTGATTAAAATAGCATCTGCTTCTTTAGCGGTTTTAGCAGCTTCTGTTAAACTAGTATATTCTTGCTCCATTTGTTTTATGGATTGTTCAAGTTTTTGCAAAGAAGCTTGATAGCGTTGTTTCCAAATACCTGCTTCGTTTTGTTGGGTTATGGCAATTAAACGATTCACCAAATTTGCCGACAATTGTTTGTCTTTGGTCCAAGCAAATAATTTTAATTGGCCTATATCTGTCTTTTGAAATGTTAGGTCTTCGCGTAATTCAAGCACTGCTTTTCTTCTGTCAATAGCAGTTTTATCCTTTGCAGTATCTGCTTGGTTGATTTGATAATACTCCACCAATTTAAATTCATCTACCAATTGCTTATACACTGTATCCATAGTAGCAATACCAATGGTTCGATCTATATCATCGCCAGATCCAAAATAAGAATAGAGGCCTTGTATATTAGAATTAAACAAACCTGCTTTATCTGCCAATGCCGGATTTGCAGGAACGATAATAGCCGTTGATTTGTAATATTTAGGCACTAGTATTAGTGTAATAGCAGCCAACAACAATGCAACAATTACAAATATTAAAACCTGTTTCCATTTGCGTTGCAAGAGTTGAACTGTAGATTGTAAATTAAAATGAGCAGTTGTCATGAAAATCTTGTTTAATATATTAAGATGCTATTACTACGTTGCGCGTTAAGCTTTCATCTAAAGAAATAAATGTTTCTGTTCTTTCTATCCCTTTTATTTTTTGCAATTCATCGTGCAATACAAAACGGAGTTGTTGAATGTCTTTACATACAATTTCTGCAAACATGCTATAATTACCCGTGGTATAGTTTAGACGAACAATTTGCGGAATTTTCTTCAATTCTTTAGCCACACTATCGTATAAAGAGCTTTTTTCTAAATAAATTCCAATAAAAGCAATCACATCGTAGCCCAAAGCTTTGAGGTCTATCGATAATTTTTTACCTTTAACAATACCAGACTCTTCGAGTTTTTTTATTCTAACATGGATGGTACCTCCAGATACAAACAATTTCTTGCCCAAATCGGCATATGAAATTTCTGCATCTTCCATCATTTCTTGAATAATCTGCAAATCTAATTTGTCTAAATTCAATTTCGGGTTCATATTGGTCAATTAATTAGATATTATTTACTAATAAAGGCAATTTATTGAATAATATCTATACTTTTTAAATTTTCATTGAAATATTTGTAAAAATGTGATGAATGGTTATATATTTGTTCTCTTGAACAACAAAAAAGTTCTTTATACTGTGGGGTGATGAAACTTTTGGCAGACATGCCCTCTTGTCTCGGGGGTGGAGATAACAGAATAAACGTAGCATAGAGCCGTTCCGAGCAATCGGGACGACCAGGGTCGACCACTGAACTTTGTGCTACAGCTAACTGCTTCGTGGAGGTTCGATCCCTCCCCCTACAGCAAATAATAGTCCCTAACTAACTGTTAATGAATTAGTTAGGGATTTTTTATTTTGGTTAGGTGACACTATAGGTGACACTACGTATAAATTTATTAAAAAAAATTGCCAGAATACTTCATTTTTATTGCAGTGATTATGGGTGTTAATTGTTGTAAGCATCCGCTAATTTTTTACAATTCTCACAAAAAATTAGTTCTTCTTGGTCTACTTGTTTGATGGTACCATGACCTGCACTCATTAAGCACTTGCTATTTTTAGTGCAATGGCTAAGGCCAAGATAGTGGCCTATTTCATGGATACATACTTTTTGAAGCCGTTCCTTTAATAATTGTGGTGATGCGTTTCTTTTAAGTCTAAAAAGGGATATAACCGTTGTTTTGAAATAGCTACTACCAAGACCAAATACGCCATATTCATCAATATCATCTTTTTTAGTAACAATATCTTTTTCTGTTAAAACAAGTGTAACATTATTATTACTGAATTTTTTCAAAATACTATCTGCACTATATCTTTCCTTACTTTTTGCCAATAGCGTGTAATTAAGGGGTGCAGTGGAAATACCATCAGCCTTGACCACCTATATCCAGTAAGCCGTGATCCCCAATATCATTTTTGTTTAGTCCCTATCTACAATTTTGATTTGACCAATTTTAAATTGTTTACTAACAATTTATACGTAATACAAGTTTATAATATATTTGAAATTTAACAAGTGATTATCCTTAGATGTTTTAGGGGTACAAATCTTGTGGATTTTCCAAACCTAGTACAAAAGCACACTGGCGAAAACCAATGTTATGCCCTATGCCTTTTTTAGTCTGTTCATTTTGTGATTTAATGTTTATATTATTTTAGGTATAAATATTGTGTATATAGCACAAATAATAATTAATGCAAAAACAATATAAATAAGTTTTTTTAGATGCCTAATCTCTTTGCTTTGATTAACTAATTGGTCTTCAACAGATTTAAATTTATTGTCAAAATTTTTATTTGTTATTTGAGTTTTAACTGCATCAAACTTCGTGTCAAAGTTTTTATTTGCAATTGCAGTAATTACATTTGTAAATCCATCAGGAATAACTCTCAGTTGAAAAGAATCTAGAATATCATTATTTGCACTAACAAAATCAAATATTGATTTGAAATCTTCATCAAAATTTTTGTCGTCAATTTTTTTATTTGTGTCATTGAACTTTTTATCAAAATCTATTTTATCAATTCTTGCAAATAGATCCTTATTTATTTTAACTACTTTATTGTATTCATTTGCAAAATCATTTTTTACAAGGTTTTCAATTACTTCAATACTTGTTTTAAATTCTGTAATCAATGTGCTAGCTGTAAGGACTGAACTTGAAGCAATATTTTCAGCTTTCTGAAGTTGCTCAACAGAAGTGTTGAGTTTATTAAAACTTTTATCTATGTTGCTTATTATTTGTTCTATTCTGTTTTCCATTTTAAATAATTATGAATTTATTAGTGAATTTTGATATGTTTTTTTCTAATATAAAAAGTGAAGCTGTATTATAAATTTTTGTACACACCATTTCAGTTTCCGGAATTACTAAAGTAAGCAAGGTTGTATATTTCTTTAGCAATGAAAGATAATTCTTATTCTCAATAATATCTTTTCTAGAGAAATTATAGAAAGATTCAATGCATAAGTTTACTTGTTCTTTTACTATATTACTATTTATAAAATTTGGCAAATGTCCATTGATTTTTGTTTCTAATAGTAAATTGCAAAAAGAAGATAATAAATTAACAATTTCATTTTGTTGACCTAATGCTTTATATCTTTGACAAGCGCCTAAAATATGTTTTGCATTGTTTAATTCTAAACCAACTTCATTTTCTGGTGGGTTTTCTATCTTGTTTATGAAATGATTGAATATTTCAAAATCTTCTTGATTTTGATTTTCGTTTATTCTATTAAGTAATTCATTTGCATATTTAGAAGTAAAATAAAAAACAATGTTTTCTCTAAAAGTTTTTTCTGCATTTTCTTTATCTAAATTCTTTACATAACTACTACATAGGTTGTCCATAAATTTTGCAGAAGCTAGCCTCTTATCAGCAATTGTAAACTCAAAAAAATCAGTTAATGTAAATAAGTACTTTCTAAGTTCAGTTTCTTCTAATCTTATTTCAGCTTTTAAAGTCCATTTATTCGTAGACTGCATACCTAAATAACGCCTCAAATAATTTTGAAAATTATTTTTATACCCATCATTAGTTTTGCCACTAAACTTTACAAAAATTCTTCTGTCACGATAATCAACAACATAATCATCAACAACACCAATTATAGAAAATCGATAAATTGCCCGCATAGTATCTTGTTCTGAACGAATATGCCAATATTGTGAACGAAATTTAATAATTGAATCATCGTTCAAATTTATTCCTGCAACTTTATATTTCACAAGTTTTTTGTATTCAAAATCTAAGTTTTTTAAGAATAAATCTTCCGAAGTTTTATCATCAGCATTGTTTGTAAAATCGTAAGAATCTAATATTAAATTCTTTTTTAGGATATTATAAATTGCATCATTATTACCTATTGCTTTGAATGCTGGTACTTTTTCTTTTAATTCTTCTATTACTGGTGTGATAACATTTTTTTCATAAGGTGGTACAAGTAATGCTAATTTCTCAACTGTATCATTTTCAAATCCAATATTTAAAAACCTAAAGCTTGTTCCTGCTTCTGCAATAGTGTCTTCAAGCCCTTTTTGTTTATTTTCTCTTATTGATTTTTCAATATCTACACCAACAAATAATTCCTTTAAAATAGCTTTAGTTTCATTTAAGATTGATTCTGCTTCAACTACTTCACATCCATTTATCCAATTAGTCTCTATATTTAATTCAGCATTATTTAGTCTAATAAAGCCGAAGCTTTTGGTTCCGCCTTTGTTCTTAACATTTAAGTATGGATTGTTTGTAGACAAATAAACATTAAACTTTTCATTGTAATTTACTAAGTTGAATTTTTCATTTAAGTGTTTTTCAATTACTTTATTGAAAAATCTTGTTTCGTAATTGACTTCTGTAAGTATTTCATTAAAAATATTTCTTTCTCTTGTAAAACTTTTATGAGCGTTTCTAATAAAATCATTATTAGTTTCTACATCAAATTGATTATAAAATATGTAGTTTACAGAGTTTTCTCTATTTCTGCCTGCTCTTCCTGCCTCTTGATAAAAACTTTCTACAGATTGAGGAATACTATAATGAATTGTGTATCTAATATTTGGCTTGTCTATACCCATTCCAAAAGCTTTTGTAGCAATCATTAAATTGTATTTATTTGCTAGAAAATCTTTTTGATTATTAAATGAATTTGAAGAAATATCAGCAACAACTGACCCATCGTCAGTTTGTCCCATAAAAGTTGTACAGCTTAAAAATTCTTGAGATTCCAAACCATCGATCTTTTGAATTGCATATGGTTTTACAGTCCAAAAACCTTTTAAGTTCGCAACAACTCCATTTCCAAGAGTATCGCTTTTAGTTGGACAAAAAATTGAACCACAATTTTCATATTTTCCGTTTTTTTGATTAAAAAAAGTAGTCTTTTGATTTGTGTCTAATTTTAAAAATGGTACACTAGGAATATTTTTTAGAATTTGTTTTATACGAGGATATTTAATTCTTCCAACTTCCTTTTCTCGAATGAAAAACTCTGAATTATCATCCACAAATTCAGGATTAGGAATATCTTCAATTATAAATTTCAATTCCTTTCTGTCAATTGCCTCTGGTGGTGTACCAACTAACACATCTTCTGCCATCTTTAATTCTCTTTGAATATCTGCAATAACATCAAACGAAGCTGTAGCAGTTAAAGCAATTTGATTAAATTCAGTTGCGTTTTCGTTGAAACAGTATTTGAAAATACCATCACGTAGTCTTAAATAAGAATATCTAAAATCGTGACCCCATTCAGAAATACAATGTGCTTCATCAATAATAGAATAGCTAAAATCTAGATTATTCGCTACAAAATCTCTCATAAAATTTCTAAATTCTAGAATTTGAAATCTTTCAGGTCCAATAATCGCGAATTGGATTTTACCCCTTGATAGTAAGTTTAGCTTTTCTAATCGTTCTTCTTTTTTGTCAAATGAATTTATGTATAGTGTTTTATCAATAAAATTCTGTCTTAATTTGTCGTATTGGTCAATCATTAATGAACGAATAGGGTCTATGATAATTGAAACCCCTGGTTGTAGTAATGTTGAAAGCTGATATGTTAATGATTTTCCACTGCCTGTTGGTAAAATGCCAATTACATCTTTACATTGTAAAATTCTATTTAAAATTTGTAATTGCCCTTCTCTAAAATCAATTTTACGAAAATGATTTTGTAAAAAATATTGTAATGAACCTATTTTGTCTTGGTGTACAACAAATTTATTATTTGAATCGTATTCACCAATTGGTCGGTATCTTATTTTTTTTGTTGTAAGTACCTTGTCTAAAGGCGTTTCAATATTTTGAATTGGTTTAATATTGAAGCTGTACCCACCTTCATTTATTCCTAAACTAAAGTTTGCATTTTCTTGGTCGCCAAAAGTAATATTTGGTTTTTCAAAATTTTCATTAGCAAGTAGGTTTAAGTTTTCAATTAGCACAAATAAGTCTTCAAAAGCTAACTCAAAATATTGCTTATAGTTTGGATTACAGTGAATTTGAAAATTTCTAGAAACACTTACTATATCATTAAGCCATAATAGTAAAAACGATTTTTGAATTTGTCCTATTAATATTGGAATATAAATACAGTCGTGTATTTCTTTATTAATACTGTTAAACAAACCATCAGCAGTTACTAGTGATTCTGAAATTGGAATAATTTCATTTCCTGAATTAACAAAAACTATACTTCCTGTTCGTTTATTTTCTACTTTTAAAAACCCATACCCTTGAAGTATTTTTTGTGTTACAAATAAACTTGCTCTAGTAGGATTTCCTCTGTTTACAATATTATAGGCTATTAGAATTTGTTTGTTTAGGTTTTCTGTACTTTCATTTAATTGAAAATCTTCTACACCAACTAATTCATAGCAACAAACCTTTGAAAATTCTTCAATTGCATCTTCAAAACTTTCAATTCCTTGTTTATTAATAAATGCATTAAAAATCTCGTCAATTATATATCCACCTTTTAGGTTCATTTGTATTGCATTATTTTAAGGTTGTCATTGTTAGCAGGGTGACTTGTGGCATTGGGCATAACGTTCCGCCGCTTCAAGCAGTTGCGAAGTGCAGAACTTTTATATTTTCTGTTAAAGATAAAAATTCTTGCGAAAGGCAAAAGTGAACTTACCAAAAAACTCGCAATTGCGTGAAACGGCTGTTGGCAGCTGGTTTTATTTGTAATATTCAATTTCCCGTTCATTAATATATGTCGAATTGCCGTCAAAATTTAATTCCGTCCAATTACCATAAATATTAAACTCATTATAGCCATAATTTGGTTTTAAGTTTATTACCTCAATATTTTGTACCAACCAATTTCCATTCTTGTCAAAATTTTTATACCTATAATTAACATTGATAATACCGTCTACTTTTTTTTGGATTAAATTATTTTTTTTGTCATATGAGTAATTAATTATTGTCGAAACTGAACCAGTAATAACTTCTTCAATTAAATTGTTTTTTGAATCGTATGAATACAAATGTTTTTTGAAAAGTGAACCATCTGATTTGTATTCATTATATTCTGCCAATTTGTTTTCATCGTCAAAAAGCGATACGTTAATATTTGTGTGGTTATTGAATTTATAAATTTCTTTCCTTTTTTTGTTAGCATTACTATATAGAAATTTTTCACTTGAAATATTCGCACTCGTATCATGTTTCTGATTCATTATAGTATCAACTTGTATTTTGACATATGCAGAATGTAACTTTCCTAAAAGCTTATTAACTTTATCATAATTGTAGCTTGTACAAACGGATTGCATCTCATCAGATATTGAATCTTTGATAAGATTTGTTTTTTCGTTAAAAAAACTATACGAAATATATGGAAGACCAATTTTTTCCATTTCTCCAAACTTTTCCTTAACACAATAAACAGTTTGAGAAATTGTTTTTACTTTACCATACACAATTGTGTTATCTATTATTCGTTTTTCGTTTATATCAGATTTACATCCTGTTATAAAAATTACAACAAAAAAGACTATTATTTTTTTCATTTCAAATGATATGTCTGTTTTTCTGTCAAAGAAATGTAATTAAAATTTACTAAATCATAATATGTTGATTTCAAGTAAGCAAGTATTTCTGTTTCATTTCTTTCGTGCAGTTTGTGTTTAAAAACAAGAAAATAGTTTGTAAAATGTTTCAATTCAGAAGCATCTTGGACAAAAGCTATTTCCCGAAATAAAAATGGAATTTTTACATGATTGTATTCATCTGCATAGATTATGATTAACGGAAATCCTGTTAATGCAGAATTAGGCTCTGTAATATCAAAAATAAGTTCTTTGTTATCTTTGTATGGTATAAGTAAAGTGTTCATCTATTTTACGATTTCGGTTAAACTTGCTGCCAACGTTTGGCCGTTTGGCGATGTGGCCGATAAAGGAAGCCTTAACATTCGGATAATGACTAATTTCCAAAGTACAAGACCATCTTCAAATTAGACCTAAACCCGCCATATTGCCAAATGGCGGTTAGCGATTCGTGCTTTTATTTATCAAGTGTATATTTTCCAGCAATATAATTATAACATTTATTGATTGATTCTTTACCCTTATTAGTAATTTCATCTTGGCTTACAGATTCAAACCGCCCACTTTTAATCATATCAGTAATTTCAATGAATTCTTGACCATTAAAACTAGAATCATTACTACCATTTCTATAAAATTTATTTTCGTGAAATAAATCGTGATATCTCATTTTAAGTAGAATATCTTCTGCCATATATTTTATGTTGTTTATAGACCCCATTCTATTAAGAGGATTGTATTGAAGATTGTTTGCTTCTTTTACAGTATCTATGAAAAAATCTTCGGCATTATACATTAAGATAATTCTATCATACAAATTAGCTGGATTATTTTGTTTATTTAACGCTTTTGTTGATGAGTAAAATGCTAATTCTACAATGAACTGTATTTCATCAGTTTTCTGAAAATTATTTAATTGGTGAGTAAGAAAATTTCCAAATTCACCAATATTATTCATTCCATTCAACAACGAAGGTTTTTGCATCAATTCGCTAATCAAATTTCTCGTCTGAATTAGTGCTTCATTTTGTCGCATAGTAACTCTTAAGAGATTTATATTTTCAAATTTTTCATCAATTTGATTCTTTCTATTAAAAAGATTGTTAAATAGTGCCATGATATTTTTTTAGTTAAATAAATAAAAGTGGATTGCCCATCCAGTTGGACTAATGCTACCAAGTGAAAAAGCGTCAATAGCAGATGATTTTAATTTTGTCATTTCCAAAGCAACTCCAATTGGTTTGGTTACACGGAATTTATTACCGTCATCAAATTGACCTAAATATGTTTCAGTGAATGTGTCACTTTCACTGAAAATTAATTTGTATTGATATGTTTCGCCTTTTTTTGTTTTAATTTTAATTGTTTGATTGTTTAATTCAATTTCAGCTTCATCAAAGCTATTTACTAAGTCATAAGAAACTTGTTCGGTATTAGTCATAAGGTTTCTTTGAAAAATTGTTGCTTTCATATAATAGTTTTTTTATAGAATATCATTTAAAATTGTTTTAGCCATCTCGTCTCCTAAACTCGCCGCCTGTTTCAAAAGTTTAATTCCTTTTAAATTATCATAATCTAATAATATTGTTCCTAAAATTCTGTAATTTCCTGCAAAATTTGGGTCGAATTTTATACCATCTTCCGAATATTTAATTGCATCTTCAATTTCATCTAAGTTATAAACGGCAATTGCCAGATTATTTAAAATGTTTGCTTTGTCATTAGGGATAATTTTTTTATTAACGATATTCGATGATGGTCCTTTTTCTAAATCTAATAATAAAGAATATGTTTTTAATAACGCATTTTTTCCGCTCTGCCATTGTTCTGTCATTAAATAACACTCTCCAAGACCTCTATTTAAATCAAAATTATCTTCAATTTTTTGTCCCTTTTTATAAATTTCAATTGCCTTACTGAAATCGTTCAGATATTGATAACATTTTCCTTTTTTAAAATATGAATACCAATTACTAGGTTCGGTTTCAATAGCGATGTCTAAAACTCTAATAGCTTCGTGATAATTCCCTTCATTAAAAAGTTTGTCGCTATACGCGAATACATCTATTTTATTGTTTTTTGTTTTTAAAAAATCAAATATTCCCATGATTAGTTATTTTGGTTAAACATTTTTCGTTTTTTTAGCATGACCACTAACTTGTATATACCAACAATAAACCCACCCCCACCCCAATTATGCAAGCCTTATGCCAAAAGTTCTAATATTTAATACACTCAATCAACATTTTAATCTTAAACTATTTATTTTAAATCACTTACATATCCTAAATTTAATGCTTTTTCAAACAACTACCCAGAACAATACCTTCTCAAAAACATTTCAACCTTTTTATAATATTGATTTTATACTTAAAATCAACTCAAATTCCCCATATAATTACACAAATCAAGGATATATACACTAGCAGATTCAAGTTCTGCTCTATCTTCTGCTACTTTATAACTCAGCACAATATCTTCTTTCACAAAGTTTAGTTGACGATTATAGCTTTCGTGTATTTTTTGAATGTAAATGGTTCTTTCATTCTGTAATTCAAGAATTGCTATGTAATAGCTACTAAGTGATTTATTTAGTACCAATCCATTGCTAATAAACTCAACTGGTTTTTGAACATCAACTTCATTTGCTTTAGACCTTACAGTAGTATCATCCTCAGTGCTATTTACAATGAATCTAATTAAATAAATACTTCCAATTATAAACCAACCTACACTCATAACTCTTTATTTTTAAGTTCACATTGCGTTGTAAACAACTCAAGAAATTTAGAATAGCTCCATTCCCTTAAATGGGCGCTTGCGCTAACTGCTTCTTCATAATTCTTTAGCATATAAAGACAAACTGCCAAACCAATCCAGGCTTCTTGTAAATCGTTCCTGGTTTCTAATAAGTCATTATATATTTCTAGTGCCTGTACAAATTCATCTTGATGAAACAGGTCATGTGCTTTTGATAATTTAATGCCTGTTGCTGTATTTGAGTCTTGGGCAATATACCTAAATGGTACCCATTTGCATATTTCATTATCCGGAACCAAATTTTGTTGTTTTATTTTAAACTCATATTCTGTTCCATTTAAATAATCTATCAATCTTTTGTCTGAACGATCATGAAACACTACGCCATATTGCAATTCAGTATCAATTTCATCTGGCGATTTATATTGATTAATAATAGCCCAATAATTTTTCTCAAATAATTTAGCAAATTCAAATTCAGTATCAAACTCTTTTCGTAAAATTTTTAAATTTGTTCGACCTTCAAACTCAATGGTGCCTGTTTGTGCATTAAATGTACTGGGGTCAACAGTATACAGCAGATTAATAATTACTAAACCAGGCTCTTCGTATTTTAACAGCCACTTAATTTTATTGTTCTCATAAGACATATCTGAATTAGCAAAATCATTTATTGCATTAACTGGAATGTCATCAAATCTTATAAACAAATGCATAAAAGTTAGCAATCGATATACATCCAAAAAATCTCTAAATCTTGTGATGCCAGAAAATAAATCTGGTAAACTATCACCTAATTCATGATACTTATGAACCAAATACAAAATGGCTTCTTTGGAAAAATAGGGGTCTTGATAACTTAGAATTTCTTTTAACGCTTTGTCGGATTGTTGAACTTGATATAAGTATTCGCTGGATGGCACAAAGGCTGCTTCTTCTTCAGGCCCTACATAAATATTGATCTTATTGCTATCCTCTAATTTTTGATGTTCCGATTCCATTGTGTGGCAATAAAATATATCATGAACCTCTCCTGCTTTGTCATCAAAAATTAAATCTATATAAGTTCCAGAAGTATTTCCAACAAAAGAATATCCCTTACAACCAGTGTTACTGCATTCTGTTGACTTACAAACACCAGGATATGGCGTTAAACTTGTATCATTTTCTTTTTTAAATTTTTCAAATACAACATTTAGTTTCTCTAAAAAGACCTCCTTGGTTGCCTCTTGATAGGTTTTGCTTTCATCTAATATTAAAGCCAACATATCAATATCCATTTCAGACATGTATTTTAATATAGATGGTGTTGGATTCATAATTGTGTTGTTTGTAAGATATTAAATAGTTGTCAAAAGTTTTAAAATTGTTCGTTGGCTAAGTTACCTATTAGCACCAACAGTCATCCTTTGGAATACTCCATGAAATTTTTTTGTCTTCTGCAGCTCCTTCTAAATCGCCCAATTCTCCTTTAACATAAGCTCTTTGCTCATAGGTGCTATGAGA
>CAIKZP010000120.1 GCA_903831935.1 uncultured Bacteroidota bacterium
AGAACATTTTTAAACAATACCCGATTTAGTTTTTTCTTTTATTTCTACTTTACACAAAGTAGCCGGGTAGTGTTTGCTAAAGCTTAATTAAGAAACTAGTAACATATCATCCCGGCCAATTGGTCGGGATTTTTTTTTGGCTGAATAGATGGAATTTGAAAGGAATTGGAAAATAGAAAAAGATAAAATGACAGGAATGATGAAATCAATTTTTGAAAGTGAGAAAGGTATAGCCATTCAAGGATATGAGGGGAGCTTCCACCAGGTAGCTGCCCAAAATATGTATGGCAAACAGGTAACTGTAATTCCTTGTGATACTTTTAGAGACCTGATTCGTATTGCATTAGATAAATCTGCTTCGAGCGGTGCCATCATGGCCATTGAAAACTCTATTGCAGGAAGTATTTTGCCAAATTATAACCTACTGCAAAAAAGTAAACTAAAAGTAGTAGGAGAGGTTTATTTATCTATTAGCCAAAACTTATTAGTTAATCCGGGTGTTCGTTTAGAAGATATTAAAGAAGTACATAGTCATCCAATGGCTATTTTACAATGTTTAGAATATTTAGAAAAAACAAATTGGAAAATAGTTGAGTCCGATGATACAGCGTTGAGTGCAAAACAACTCCACCAACACAAAGGCAAACATACCGCTGCCATTGCTAGTAAGCTTGCAGCAGAATTATTTGAGCTCGATGTTATTGCGCCAAATATTCAAACAATGAAAAATAATTTCACGCGCTTTTTAGTTTTACAAAGAGAAAAAGAAGCGGTTGAAATTACAAATGCAAATAAAGCATCGGTATATTTTCAAACGAATCATTCAAAAGGTATATTGGCGCAAGTGCTTACCCTGATTGCTTCTGGGGGAATCAACCTAAGTAAATTGCAAAGCATGCCTATTCCCGGAAGTACGTTTAAATACGGATTTTATGCAGACCTAGAATTTGAAAACAAACAACAATTTAACAAGGTGATGGCCTCTATTGAAAGCCTAACCAATAGTGTGAAAATTTTTGGAATTTATCAGAAAGGAAAAATTGTAAAAGGATAATTATGGCAATAAGTACATCCAAAAGACTAGAAGGAATTGGGGAATATTATTTTTCGCAGAAATTGCGTGAAATAGATTCACTAAATAAACAAGGAAAAAATATTATCAATTTAGGTATTGGTAGTCCAGACTTACCGCCGCATCCAGATGTAATAAAAGTGTTGCAAGAAGAAGCGGCAAAGCCCAATACACATGCCTATCAGAATTATAAAGGCTCACCTATTTTACGCAATGCTATTAGCGAATGGTATGCAAAATGGTATGGCGTAAATGTAGATCCTGAAACTGAAATTTTACCACTTATAGGCAGCAAAGAAGGTATTATGCATATTTGTATGACCTATTTAAATGAGGGCGATCAAGCCTTAATTCCTAATCCGGGTTATCCTACTTATAGCAGTGCCGTTAAATTGGCTGGAGGCGAAGCAGTTTCGTATACTTTATTAGAAGAAAATAATTGGGAGCCCGATTTTGATGCGTTAGAAAAAACAGATTTAAGTAAAGTAAAATTGTTCTGGGTAAATTATCCGCATATGCCAACGGGTCAATTACCTAGTATGGAATTTTTAGAGAAAGTAGTAGCCTTTGGAAAGAAGCACCAAATTTTAATTTGTCACGACAATCCGTATAGTTTTATTTTAAATGAAACACCTGTTAGTTTGTTAAGTGTAGCGGGTGCAAAAGAGATTGTGATTGAATTAAATTCTTTAAGTAA
>CAIKZP010000121.1 GCA_903831935.1 uncultured Bacteroidota bacterium
GAAAAAGTTCTGGCCGTATAATTACCTCTACCTGCATCAATAATAATTGGTTCGTCGTTGCCATATACAATAAAATCACCCACATCATTGTGGTTATGACTTTCTGCATTATGTCCACCATGTGTAGCTAAAAACAATCCATCATTGGTTCTAGCAGTTAATACTTGGATATCACTAATCCAAGCAGCAGTAGGAGCCACATAAGGTAGCGGGCTAGTATTCATTTGTTGAAGGCTCATTAAATTCTGTATCCTTCTAGCACAAGAAAAAGTATTGGTAGGAAGATTCGAAAAGCTTGGCGGATAATTTTTAAAAGCCCATTGACCGAATCCAATCATTTGTTGGTCGTTAATGGCTTTTCCAAAACGATACAACATAATTCCATCTGCAGCAACAGTAGGATCAGCATCGGAAAAATTTACAAAATAATTTTTTCCAATATGCATTTTATAAATGTAGCCGCCCATTTTTTTAATTAAAGGCTCTTCAAAAATTTTCACTTTATTATTTGAAGCACCAGCAAATATTTCTAAACAATCGTACACACTTGCACCCGCAGCAAACCAATAGCTTGGTCCTTCGTCGCAACCGCCTTCTTCGCCTAAGCCATTAATATAAGCATCTAAACCTTCCATGGCATTGTGTGCCATTAATGTTCTTTTCTTTTCGTCGTTTTCTAGCAATAAAATAGCCGTGATCCAGTTAGAAATAATCCAAGGATTCCAGTTATTTACAGGATCGGTTTTGCTCATCCATTTATAAGAACTTCCTTTGGTTAGCATTGGATCTAATAATCGACGATTGGTTTCAAAATAAATTCTTCTACGAATTTGCGGATTGATTTTATCTAATTTTTCTCCAACAAAATAATCTGTTAAAGCTAGTACCGATCCGGTTTCTGCAGAAAATAATTCAACCACAGGATTTGTTGGATCGGGCAAGCCTGTGCCGCCAATATGTGCTGCAGCACCCCAAAAACTTTCTTCGCAGATAGACCAAACACCATTAAAAATAGCTTCGGTAAATCTATTTTTATTTTCAATACTTTCTGCTAAAATCAAACTAAATAAGGCCCCACGTTTTTTAAAAGAAATCGTTTCTTGTTTTTGCCTATCACCAGTTCTTGTAAACTCCATGGCAATGGATCCAGGAATGGGTTCGAATTTGAAATTCAAAAAACTTTCACCATTTTGTACAACTACTTTAAGAATAGAATCGGGCACAAGTTTTTTCCATTCTTCAATTGTTTTTGGATAAGGATGGTAACTAGATTTTGGCACCAAAATTTGTTCGAAATTGTTTATTGGGTATTGCTTTGATAAAATATTTCTTTGAACTACTTGGGCTTGTACCATTGTAGCAAACAATAAAAAAAGGATACAAATTCTTTTGTGCATACAAACAATCTATTACAGGGTAAAAGAAAAATTTAAAACTTTAAAGTAGCGGGTAAATATTTTGCAACCAATGCTTGGTAATAGGGTTTTAATTCTTCCCAACTTTTTTGGTCTGGATTTTTTGAGTACAAATCATAAGGGTTAAATAGGTTAACCCATTTAAACATTTCATGGTCGTGCGCATCCATTAAATGATCGTAGGCATTTTCTCGGTGCTGCGAATAAAATGAATGGTAACGCAACATATACAATCCTTCTTCTGGCAAATAATCTTTCATCATATGGTACACGTATTCATCGTGACCCCAAGAAAGGTGTACATTTTTTAACCCGCAGTTAGGCGAATAAACACCATATTTTGTACTATAAATGGGATGGTTAATATCTGGGTTATTGGCAAAAAATTCTGGGTAAACAATTTTGTCCGAAAAAGCACATCCCACCGGAAAAGTATCACCAACTGCCGCCCATTGTGGCTCACCAAAAAGGCATAAAACTTTCCCCATATCATGTATCAGCCCAATCAATACCATCCAGTCTGGATGCCCATCTTTTCTAATGGCTTCGGAGGTTTGTAATAGGTGTTGCATTTGGTCTAAACTAGTATCCGGATCTGAATCATCTACCAATTCATTTAAAAAATCAAATGCATTCCAAATGGGCATTTCTTTTTTATTGAACTGCAAATAGTTGGCTTTTTTCTCTAACACATAATCGTAAGATTGGTATTGGTGGTTGAGTCGATAGAATTCTTTAACCGTATCTCTTGTTGGTTCTTCGTAATTTCTAAAGGCCTCTGTTGCTTTATTGGTAGCTATCTCGGAAGGGTCTGGGTAGCGATTTAAAATATCTTTTTCCCATTCGTCTAAATGATTTAATGGGCTATTGTTTTCTGGAGCAATTCCTGTTTGATTCGTGGCAAGCATAAAATAAGGTGTTGATTTTTTAAATACCAAAGCCTTAAATTAAACAAATTGTTGCAATTTAGAACCCAATATTTTCGAAGAAAGTTACACGTAACACATTGTTGTTAATGTATTGTGTCCCTTGGGCATTTTCTTGGAAAATATTTAAAACGCCACAAATAAGGCTTTCATGTTTATTTAAAGCATACCCTAATCCTACAAATACCCGGTTTTGATCAAGCACATGATTGGGTATTGTTGCGCCATAATACAAATACAATTCTTCGCTAGTAGATAAAAATGGCTTTTTAGGGCCGAATCCGTTTTTACTTAAAGGAACCTGATAAGTAATATTATACCGCAACTTTTGATAAAATGTAGATGAATTTGCAAGTGTATAATCATCCGCTACTTTCCTTTTCCATCTTTGTTCTAACCTAAACCACTGCCATAATTTGTGGTGCTCGTTATTATGGTACCACTGAAACATTTGCCAAGTGAAGGGTTCTGGAATTGAAATATATTTATGACCTTCTGCTGGAAAAAAATCCGAAAAACCAATGCCAGCGGCTAATCTATTTTTGTTCTTTAAATAATAAGTTCCTGCTAAACGAAAAGTTGCTTGCGAAAACTGGTTAAAATAATTTTCTTTGGTATGAATTTCTGCGTCAAACCAAGTGCCCCAATTATTTTTAAATTTTGTTTGTAAATTAAAACTTGCCCAGCTTTGTTGTTGAAACAAAATTGGATTTTGTTGCGCACTTGCTACAATTGAAAATAATAAAAAGGGTAGAATAAGTTTAACCATAAAATATGCGCGCTGATTATTTGTATAAACTGCAAAATACAAATAGAATGAATAACTAGTACCGATAAAAAATCGGGTCTGTTTCATCTGTAAGTAATCCTCTTAAAATCGAATCTCTTAAAACAGTTTGATAGTTCATTTTTTTGCCATCTACAATTACTTGATCCATAACCAATCGTATACCATGGCTGTAGTCGGCATACCAGTTTACATGCCCTGCATACACTGGTTGAATAGGCTTTCCATTTAATAAGTGCCATCCATAAATAGCCACTTTATTTGTTTTTGCTTGTTGGGTAATTTTATTACTTAATACCACGTCTTTTTTAATGCCCGATATTAATCCTTTTCTACCTTTTCTTTGGCCCTCAATCATTAAATGGTGTTGCCACATAGTAATGGTACTATCTCTAAACGCATACATAGGAACCGGTGCTAGCTTCACTTTGCTGTTACTATAAATTTCATCCACCATTTTTTTAGTAGGTAAAAAACAATGAAAACTATCGGCAATTTTTTGGGCAGCAATAGGTGTTAGTGGAATTCTTGCCCAATCGGTATCATTACCAATTACTAGGTAGTCGCTGGCTACAAAATAGGTTGCATGAATTATTTTTTGATTGGGCCCAATAATACTGGTATGAATGGGCGTAAACTTTTTATAAAATTTTGGCAGGTTGCCATCTAAAATAACTTCAACAGCAAAACTGTCTCTTTTTTGCCAATTATAGGCAACAGCTGTTTTATAAAAATCTGTTCCTGTAATGGGGTTAACAGGAGCATGTGTTGTTAATTTTTGAGTACTACAAGCAAATAAAAGCACACAGAAAAAGCTGCAATATTTTTTCATGTTGTTTTGATTAATGAAACGATTAACTACAATAAGCTACCGCAATTTTAGCACCTAATATTGCATTGTTTTTAATGAGTGCAATATTTGATGCTAGGCTTTCTCCATTGGTATGATCTGCAATATATTTTAATAAAAAAGGGGTTAGGTTTTTTCCAAATACATTGGCAGCTTTTGCTGCGGCTAGTGCTTGCAGAATCGTTTTTTCAATAATGGCTGCAGGAATTTCTTGTGCTACAGGAATTGGATTGGCAATAAGCACGGCACCCGATAATTGCATTTGCCATTTCGTGTGCAACATTGCAGCTATCGATGAAGCAGTGTCTAATCTTAAAGGCGAATCAAATCCGCTGCTATTCGAATAAAAACTAGGAAAACTATTTTGCCCCACTGTAACTACCGGTATTCCTTTTGTTTCTAAATATTCTAGCGTTAGTCCAATATCTAAAATTGATTTTACCCCAGCCGAAATGATAGCTACAGAAGTTTGTGCCATTTCGGTTAAATCGGCAGATATATCCATGGTGTTGGCTGCATCTCTGTGAACGCCGCCAATGCCACCTGTTACAAATACGCGAATACCAGCCATTGCAGCAATTCGCATGGTAGCAGCAACAGTGGTGGCGCCCATTAATTGTTGGCTAATAACATAGGGCATATCTCTCAAACTCACTTTCCAAGTATTCTTGGATTGTGCAAATGCTGCTAATTCATTTTTGCTTAATCCAACCTTGCATTTTCTGTCAATAATGGCAATGGTTGCTGGGATGGCGCCGTTCTCTCGCACAATGGCTTCAACTGCTAATGCCGTTTCAATATTTTGCGGATAAGGCATTCCATGTGAAATAATGGTAGACTCCAATGCCACTACTGGCTTGTTTTGAGCAAGCGCTAATTGTACTTCGGGATGGATATCTAAATAGGCTTTCATTAGTCTGGATAGTATTTACTTACATGGTCTAATAAAATAGCTTGCGTTAAATGAGTTGCAATAGCACCATTTACTTGTAAAATTTCTGCCGATAAAGTATGGGCTAATTTCATACAATCCATTTCGTTTTTACCTAAGTATTTTCCTAAAAGATAGCCAGATAAAGAGCCGTCTCCAGCACCTGTGCAATCTACTACTTCAATATCTGGTGCGTGTAAACTAATGGTTTGCTCTTTGCTGTAGCGCGCAGATCCTTGCTTGCCATTGTGCAGCCATACGTTTTGAATGCCTTTGTTTAATAGCTCTTCTACTTGAAGTTGCGTTAAAAAAGCTTTGTCGGAACAGAGAACGGGTAATTCGTCTTCATTGGGCGTAATTAAATACAGCCCAGATAGGTTTACGTCCTTGAATTTTCTTGCAGGCGGAACAGAAACAGGTTCTAATATAAAAGGAATGCCAGCTGTTTTACTAAAATCGAGCAACCATTCAACCGTTTCAACACTCAAATTGGCATCACCCAATAAATAAGAAGCCGTTTTTAATAAATCGGTATGTGCTGCAAGGTGTTCGGGTGTTATTAAATGATTGGCTGCATTGGTTAAAAACGCCGAAAACAAAGACCCGTCTACGTTTAAGATGCCGGTATATTTTCCAGAAAGCCCTTCTTTTGTAATGGAAGCGTCTAGTTTAACACCTGCTGTTGTACAAGTTTTTTTCAACCAATCTCCATCACTATCATTTCCAAAAACACTAATTAGTTGAACAGGCACACCAATAATAGCCAACTGTTGTGCAATATTTCTAGAAACGCCACCGGCTGTTTTGGTCACTACTGCATCATTGGTGGTAGCTAATAACAACTCACTACTAGCATGAATTAATTCGTCTACTAGTGCGGCTCCGATACAAATAATTGGGTTTGGCATTTTACAAAAATAACAACTATGCCGATAAAGTAGATTTAGTTTTATGGATATGCAATTGCCTCGAATTTTTTAGATAGTTTTAAACACTAAAAAAAATTGTATGAAACGCTTGCCTGTTTTTTTGTTATTGTTTTGTGTGCAATCGGTATTTGCCCAAGTGAGTAAAGCGCCTGCTTATCCATTAATTACCCATGACCCCTATTTTAGTGTTTGGTCTTTTACCAACGAGTTAAATGCTAGCAATACCAAACACTGGACTGGTGCAGATCAGCCATTGAAAGGCATTTTAAAAGTAGACGGACAGCTCTACCAGTTTATGGGTAGCGATCAAAAAACCTACGATACCATTTTACCCATTTCTGACACACAATTTTACCAATATAGTTATACTGAAACAGCACCAACTGCTAATTGGAAAAACATAGATTTTGCAGCCACCGATTGGAAAAAAGCAGAAGCGCCTTTTGTAACCAATTTAAAAAAAGGAAAAACTATTTGGAGATCAAAAGATATTTGGGTGCGTCGTTCTTTTGTATTGAAAGAACTCAACCTAAATAAATTATTTATAAACCTTCACCACGACGATAATGTTGAAGTGTTTTTAAATGGAGAATTAGTATTTAAATGCGATTGTAAAAACAATAATGCAAACTTGTATCCGGTGGCTGATGCCATTAAAAACAAAATAAAATTAGGCGAGAATGTTTTAGCCATTCATTGCACAAATACAGGCGGTGCAGGCTTTTTAGAAGGTGGGTTATTAAATGAAAAAATTCCTAATTCAATACCTAAAATTTTAACAGCGGTACAAAAAAGTGTAGAAGTTAAAGCCACTCAAACCTTGTATCAGTTTACTTGTGGGGCTGTGAATTTAAAACTATCCTTTACTTCTCCCTTGTTAATGAATAATCTGCATGTATTGTCGAGACCAATTTCTTATATGAGTTTTTCTGCAAATGCAACAGATGGCAAAACACACGCAGTGCAATTGTATACGGGTGTTTCTACAGTACTTGCTGCCGACAATGAGTCACAAGAAATTATTGCTGAAAAAGAAATTACAGAAGGGCTAACTATTTTAAGAGCTGGAACAGTTGCGCAACCTGTTTTAGAAAAAAAAGGCGACGACCTTAGAATTGATTGGGGTTATTTAAATGTAGCAACTAATGGTAAAAATGCCACTACAAGTATTACTGGCTACAATGATTATTTGAATGCTTTCAATAACAAGCAACCAATTGTAGCAAAACAACAAGGAACAAAAATGTTGTTGAATACTGTTTTTGATTTAGGAAAAGTTTCAGCTACACCAGTAGATAGAATGTTAATGATAGGATATGATGATATTTATTCGGTGCAATATTTCAACCAAAATTTAAAAGCTTGGTGGAATAACAATAATACTTCTAGCCTTTGGACAGAATTTATGGCAGCAGCACGCGACTATAAAAAAATTATGCAGCTATGTGATTCTGCTAATAAACGCGTGTATAACGATGCTTTAAAAGCTGGTGGAGAAGCCTATGCCAAATTAGCGGTATTGGCTTATCGTCAAGCAATTGCTGCGCATAAATTATTAAAGAGTCCGTCGGGAGAAATTTTGTTTTTATCGAAAGAAAATTTTAGCAATGGATCCATTAATACGGTGGATGTAACCTATCCTTCTGCACCTTTATTTTTAATGTACAATCCCGATTTATTAAAAGGGATGATGAATGGTATTTTCTATTTCTGCGAATCTGGTAAATGGACCAAACCCATTGCACCACACGATTTGGGCACTTATCCAATTGCTAACGGGCAAACTTATGGAACCGATATGCCAGTAGAAGAATGTGGTAATATGCTAATTCTAGCAGCAGGTATTGCCAAGGCAGAAGGCAATGCTAAGTACAGCGAAAAACACTGGAAAACATTAAGCACTTGGGCAGAGTATTTAAGCAAAGAAGGACTAGATCCTACCAACCAATTGTGTACCGATGATTTTGCTGGTCACTTGGCAAGAAATGCAAATCTTTCAGTAAAAGCAATTGTTGGAATTGGTGGATATGCCATGATTGCAAAAATGTTGGGTAAAAAAGAAATAGCAGAAAAATACCAAACTATGGCCAAGCAAATGGCTATTCAATGGATGCAGTTAGCAGATGCTGGCGATCACTACGCGCTTACTTTCGACAATAAAAATTCTTGGAGTCAGAAATACAATTTGGTTTGGGATAAATTATTGGGGCTGAATTTATTTCCTACTAGTGTGTATCAAAAAGAAATTGCTTGGTACCTCACCAAACAAAATGCATTTGGATTACCACTTGATAGTAGAAAAACCTATACCAAGTCGGACTGGATAATGTGGAGCGCAACCCTTGCCAATAATCAAAAAGATTTTGAAGCCATTATTTTACCGCTACAAAAATTTGCAGAAGAAACAGCTATACGCGTTCCATTAAGTGACTGGCACGAAACCACCAATGGTAACCAAGTGGGCTTTCAAGCAAGAAGTGTAGTAGGTGGATATTTTATAAAAGCGCTGGCTGATAAATGGAAAAAATAATTTTGTATAGCAGATCTTTAAAACAGCTGCAATAGATTTATTTTAATAATGCCAACAAGCTACTGAAATGAAAGAGGCTGTATCATTTATTGATACAGCCTCTTTCATTTTACGGAAGAAAGTTTTTTTATAATTCCCTAACCCAAATATTTCTATAACTAATCGGTTCACTTTTATCTCCGTGTGCTTGTAGTTTTAGTGGTGCTGGTCCGTGCTTTACATAAGAAGGTGCACCAACATAAGGTGTATCTCCTTTTAATTCAAAATTCAGTTGTACTAAAACACCATTGTGAAAAACAGTTACACGTGCTGCTGATTTTAAAGAACCGTCTTCATTAAACCTTGGTGCGGTCCAAACAGCATCATAAGTTTGCCATTCGCCTGGAGGTAAACAAGCATTAACTAGTGGTGGATTTTGTTTGTAGATGCTACCTGCTTGTCCGTTTACATAGGTAGTATTTAGATAATTATCTAGTACTTGTAATTCGTATCCACCTGCGCCAAAAGGCAATCCTGCAAAGAAAATTCCGCTATTGCCGCGGCCTTGTCCACTACCGGTTACATTGGCGGGAATTAAATATTCTAAATGCAATTGATAGTCTGTAAACAATCGCTTGGTTTGCAAATCGCCAGCTTTTTTATTAACGGTCATACCGCCATTTTCTAGTGTCCATTTAATGGGCGAACTAGCATCTTTCTCGGCCACCCATTCGTCTAAATTAGTTCCGTCTAATAAAACAATTGCATCCGAAGGTACTTTGTGATTCACTACAGGCGTAACTACTTTTGGAACCGGGGTATAATATTCCGTTTCTTTTGGATCGTGTTTTACTTGTGCATTTACAGATACCGTTGCAATGCTTGCTAAAAAAAATAGACTAACTATTTTGTACTTCATACAATTAAATTTTTGGTAAGTGATAGCCGTTATGGTATGGCTTTAATAAATATTTATCGTTAATGGCTTGGTCTGTGAATTTTGCTTTGGCTTTATCCCAGTGTAATTTTTGTTGAGACCTAAAAGAAATATTGCCCATTTGAGCAACCGTTGCAACGTGCGCTCCTGCTTGAATAGAACAATTTAGTTCTTCCATTTTGCGCGATTTTACAACGCTTACAAAATTCTCCCAGTGTTTATTTAATCCGTTGTCTACTGATTTTTTTAATGGGCTACTCACTTTGCTTTTGCTTTGTTTTTCTTCAATCACTTCCCATCCGCCTCTATTTAAAACAAGGGTACCATTATTGCCAATAAAAGCAATGCCGTGGTCTCTGCCATAAGAACCATTGTCAATACCCATTGCAGAGTCCCAAATTAAATTGAAATTATCAAACTCATACATAGTAGTAAGCGTATCTGGTGTTTCTTCGGCAAGTTCAGGGTAAGCAAATTTTCCGCCCAAACCATCTATTGATTTTGGTGTATCGGCTTTCATACCAATTAATGCATAGTCTAATAAGTGTACACCCCAATCGGTCATTAAGCCACCTGCATAATCCCAGAACCAACGAAAATGAAAATGGAATCTGCTAGAGTTGAAAGGCCTGGTAGTAGCGGGTCCTAGCCATTGTTTGTAGTCTACACCTTCGGGTGGTGCGCTATCTGGCACTACTGGTTGAGGACGCATCCAACCTTGGTAACACCAAACTTTTACGGTTCTAATATTTCCTAATTGTCCGCTGTGTACAAAGCTTACCGCATCTTTAAAATGCTGTTGACTGCGTTGCCACTGACCGCCTTGTACCACTTTATTATAGCGTTGTTGAGCAGCTACCATGGTTCTACATTCTATAATAGAATTCCCAACTGGTTTTTCTACATATACGTCTTTACCTGCTTGTACCGCTTCTATCATCATCAATGCATGCCAATGGTCTGGTGTGCCAATAATGACTATATCAATATCTTTTTGTTCTAACAATTTGCGATAGTCGCTGTAGATTTTTATTCTAGAAATATCGATATTCTTTTTTGTCAATTCATTTAGGCGATTTTGAATGACCGATTTATCAATATCACAAATGGCCACCAAGTTTACACCCGGAATTTTTATGGCTGAAGTAGCGTCGGCCCAACCCATTCCATTAACGCCAATTACGCCAACATTTAATTGATCGGATGGCATGATACGATTGTTAAAAATGGCAAATACTTGATTGTCAACGGCTGATGCTAATAAGCCACCACCCAATAAGGCAGAGGATTGTAGCAGAAATTTTTTTCTAGACGACATGGCAAGGTTTTCTTGGGTTTACAATAATTGTTTTTCAAACTAAGCAGTTAAGTTAAGATAAAAATCAATTAAAAACCCTGCGGTATCTAGCTAAAATTATTTAGTAGATTTTCCAGGAGCCCTTCTATTTGTTCCCAAATTATTGGTGAGGTCATCGCCTAAATCGGCCCTTGCTTCATTGGCTAATTTGGTTAACTGTGCCACCACTTCGGGTAATTGATCAATTAAGTTATAGCGCTCTCCCGGGTCTCTGCGTAAATCGTATAAGCCTGCAGGGAATTGAAAATTTTCGGTATTGGGGCCAGGCATTCCATCTTTACCAGGAAGGTAACCTTCGTAGGTTCTACCCGGATGCGGGAATACTAGTTTGTAATTTTCGTATCGAATAGCTTCTAAACTATTGGCGCGATAATAATAGAGAAAACTTTTTCGAGGACTACTATTCATTTGTCCTTTTAGTAATGGAAAAATATTTACGCCATCTATTTTGTTTGATGAAACAGCTGCGCCAGTAATGGCGGCAATAGTGGGTAAGAAATCTATTTCAGAGGCCATTTGATTGTTTACTGTTCCGGCAGGTATAACCCCCGGCCAGCTCATAATACAAGGTACGCGTTGGCCACCCTCAAACGAAGTGCCTTTCCCTTCTCTGAGGCCACCTGTACTTCCCGCATGGTTGCCATAATTTAACCAGGGTCCATTGTCGGAAGTAACAATAAGTAAGGTATTTTTTTCGAGGTGTAATTTGGCAAGTGCTTCTCTTATTTGACCAATGCTCCAGTCTAATTCCATTACCACATCGCCATACATTCCTTGTGCCGACTTGCCTTTAAATTTATTTGAAACTGCTAGTGGTACATGCGGCAATGGATGCGCTAAGTATAAAAAAAATGGTTTGTTTTTATTTTGTTCGATGAAGGAAATGCTGCGCTCTGTAAACCAAGTAGTAAACATTGATAAATCTGGATTGGTTTGAACCGTTGTATTGCCCTCTATTAAAGGTAGTGGCGGATATTCTGTTTTATTGGTGGGATGGTGTGGCCACATATCGTGCGAATAGGGAATGCCAAAAAACACATCGAAGCCATGTTGCAATGGTAAGAACTCAGGTAAATGTCCTAAATGCCATTTGCCAAATGCAGCAGTGGCATAACCTTTGGCTCGTAGCATTTCTGCAATGGTTATTTCGTTGGCGCCTATACCAATTTTACTATTGGGCCCTAGTGCGCCAGAAATACCAATTCTGTTGGGATAGCAACCTGTTAATAGACCGGTTCGAGAAGCAGAACAAACCGCTTGTGCTGAATATAGTTGACTAAAAAACATCCCTTCCTTGGCCATTTTATCCATATTGGGTGTATGGTATCCTATGGCACCGGTGATGTCTAAATCGCCATAACCCATATCATCAAAATTGACAATAATAATATTGGGTTGTGTTTCTTTAACCGAGGGTTTTTCTTTGAATGCAATAGTAGAAAGTCCAACAAAAAACATACTAGTCAGGGCTAGAATAGCCGACAATGTTTTTGAAATTTTTATCATGTGCTATTACATTTTTATAATGCGTCCGTCTTCCATTTCAATGATTCGATTGGTTCTGGCCGCAAATTCATTATCGTGTGTAACAATTAATAAAGACTGATGATAAACAGTAGCTAATTCTTTAAATATTTGAAAAACAATTTCGCTATTTTTTTTGTCGAGGTTTCCGGTTGGCTCATCTCCCATAATGATCAATGGATCATTAATAAGTGCGCGGGCAATAGCTACACGTTGTTTTTGTCCGCCAGATAATTGATTGGGCATTTTTAAGCTTTCGTTTTCTATCCCTAGTATTTTTAATTTTTCTATGGCGCGGTGTTCTACTTCTTGTTCTGAATACTTGCCCAATTTTAAACCGGGTAACATTACATTGCGCAACACCGAAAACTCATTTAATAAATAATGAAATTGAAAAACAAAACCAATTTTTTCGTTTCTAACTTTTGCTAAATCGGCTTCTTTTTTGTTACGCATTACTTGGCCATCAATAATTAAATCTCCTTGGTAATCGGTATCCATTGTTGAAAGGATATACAATAAAGTAGATTTGCCACACCCAGATTTTCCTATCACAGAAACAAACTCCGCTTTATCTATTGAGAAACTAACATTATCTAATACTTGCACAGTTGTAGGATCGTGAAAGTATTTGCAAATATTTTTAGCTTCTAATATTTTATTACTCATATTATTTTCCTCTAATAATAATTACGGGATCTATTTTACTTGCTTTTCTGGAAGGAAAATAGCCTGCCATATAAGTGGTAACAATTGAAAAAATTCCGCCAATGATATAGAACTTAGGGTTGTAATTAATAGGATAGGTTTTTACCGTAGGAAGCGATGCGGTATTAAATGGAATCTGGTCAATAATAGCCGATAAGCCAAAGCCAAATATCAATCCTAAAATACCACCGAAAATACCAATGCTCAATGCAATGGAAATGAATACCGCATTTACATCTTTGCCCGAAAATCCGGTTGCTTTTAAAATAGCAATTGAATCCATTTTTTCGTAAATCATCATGTTCAAAATATTGTAAATACCAAAGCCTGCAACAATTAATAATGTTACACCCACCGAATAAGAAATTAAGGTTCTAATAGAACTACCAGTTTCAAATTGTGAATTGGCTGTTTGCACATCTACTGCTTCTACTTGGTATAATTCTTGGTATTCTTTGGCTACTGCTGGCGCTTGCAAAACGTCTTTTAATTTCACTTGAATATCTGTAATATAACTGGTGGATTCGCCCAGTAATTTTTGCGTTGTTTTAATGGTAGCATAACTCTGAACCTTATCTATCTCTGCAATGCCCGATTGAAAATAGCCAACCACTTTTAATGGAACTCTTTCTCCTTTGGTAGTAGTTACTTGAATGACGTCGCCAATATTAGCCATCATTTTTTCTGCGGCACCCTTACCTAAAATAATACTATTAGGAATGTTTTTTAAATCAATAAAATTTCCGGAAGTAACATAGGTACTTAAATAGAACAATCTATTTTCTTCGTCAACATCTATTCCATTAATGGCACCAGTTAAATCTATTGGTCCAACATTATAAAAAACCTGGGCAACAATTTTTGGCGCATAACCAAGTACCCGATTGTCTTTTTTTAAAGACTGCATGATAGCGCTATTATTGTAAATTTCAGCACGATCATTTTTTGGTTTTATAGAACTAATAAAATTATAGTATTGCTTGTATTTTTCTGTTTGATCTATTGGCTGATTTTTGGTGGGTTTAATTTCATTGTATAAACGAACATGTGGTGTTCGGTTTAATATCAGGGCGTCTAACATATCATTTAGTCCAGACATGAAACTAAGTAAAGTAATAAACATCGTGATACTGAAAGTAACGCCAATAGCAGCCACTAGTGTTTGTTTCCAGCGTGCTAATAATAAAGAAATGGATACACTTGCAATCAGCTTTATTTTCATTGCTTAGGTTTTAGCAATTCATCTGCAACAGTTATGCCCGATACAATTTCTATTTTATTAAAATCTTTCAAACCTGTTTTTACCATTTTCTTTTCGCCATTGCCCAATAAAACAGTTGAGTCATCTACCATATAAGTTCTTGGTATTAGCAAAACTTTTTCTTTTGTTTGAAGTAAAATATTTGCTTCGAAACTAATGTTTGGATATAATTTTTCAGGAACTGTTTTAAATACTGCTTCCACCAAAAAAGTCTTACTACGTTCGTTCATTAGTGGGTTTACTTTTGTAACTGTTGCTTCAAAAGTTTTATCGTGATAACTTTCTAAACTAACCATTACCAATTGTCCTAATTTGATTTTTAAAATATCAAATTCATCAACTTGCATTTCTAAAATAAAACTACTTGCATCTCCAATAACAGCAAGTGGCGTTTGCGGACTAGCTAATTCGCCTTTTACTTTATTTACACTATAGACTACGCCATTGATTTTGCTTTTGATGGTAAAATCACTTTGTTGTTGATTGGATATGCGTAGATTTTTTTTAGACTGCGCATCAGCAAAATCTAATTGTCTTTTTAATTCATCGTACTTAAGTATGGCTGACGAATAAGCGTCTTTAGCATTTAGGTAAACTAATTCTCTTTGTTCCAATTCATTTTTTGTGCCAATTTGTTCTTGCCACAATGCTTTTTGACGCACCCATAACAAAGAGTCATTTTTTAGTTTGTTCTTGGTTTGGTTGATGGCTATTTTGGCATCTGTTAATTTGCTTTGATTGGCATTGAGATCGGCAAAATTTGCTGCTAGTTCTGCATTTTCTTTGTTGAGTTGTTGCATTTCGTTTGAAATAGTAAATAAGGGATCGCCTTTTTTTACCACCGAGCCTTCTTGTACAGATACTTGGTTAATAATTCCGTTAACGGTAGCAAATACTTGGTACTGGTCATTTGTTTTTACTAACCCAGAAGCATAAATAGATTCAGAAATTGACGAAATACTCGGTTTAATTGTTTCTTGTTTTGATTTACAAGACAAAAAAACTAGTGCACAAACAAATAGTATTTTTTGAGCCATATAATTGTATTAGAAGTACCGGCAATTTACTGCTAATTTATTATCTAAAATATGATAATTGCAAGATTCGCTTAATGCACTTGCGGATACTTTTCAGTTCCTTTTGCATAAAACCATAAAATTCTATTCATGGTATCGTCGTCGCCACCATCAACCTCTTTAAAAGCGGCTTGTTGAGACTGTTTGGCGTATTTTTTTGCTTTACCATTTAGGGCATTAAATCCTTTATTCATTTGGTTTAAAGGAATATTGTTTGAAAGAGCTGTATATGGCCTGCTATTTTTTTGAACTTGAAAACAATCTGTCATGGTTCTAGCGGTAGCATCCATAATATTCATTGGCGGAATACCTAGAATTTGTTCTATTGTTCTAAGCATAGACACTTGGTTGTAATTGGTAGAAACAAGTTTGCCGCTACTATATGGGCTGATGGTTAATCCCACGGTTCTGTATGCAGAAATATGGTCCCAGCCAGATTGCGAATCGTCTTGCGTAATAAATACAACGGTTGAATCGTAATACTTGCTTTTGCTAATCATTTCAATAATTCTACCAACCGCTAAATCGTTGTCTGCAACCATTGCATTTGGTGTTGGAAAATCTGGAGAAGTGCCCGAGGTATGATCGTTTGGAAGCGATACTACCATTAGGTTAGGCATATTGTTGTTCTGTTCGTATTGTTTCCATTCTTGTATGAAAATATCGGCGCGTTGTTGGTCGCTAAAGCTAATATTGTCGCAGTCTGGATAGGTTGGTGAGATGATAGGTAATAGCCTTGCAATGGTGGAATTATTTGTCCAATTTGGTGTTTTTCCTTCTTGATAGTTTTTATATAAATCGGCCCATTTTAGAGAACGATTGTATTTTGTTTCGCAAGCTTCTCCAAATACGCGTACTGTTTTTCCATGGTCTAAAGCATGGTTCCAAATAAAACCTGCTTGATTATACACTAGCGCGTCTGCTTGGCGATGCGGATAACTTCTAAACCATGCGCGAACAGATTTTTCTACATAATCAGAAACCATTCCAGCATCGGCCCATTGATGGCCTTCGGCAGATGATTTTCCAGAAGCATAATAGTCATCCATCCAACCATATTGTTTGGCTAGCGCATGCATGTTAGGAGTAATTTTTGCACCAAAAACACTGAGGCTACTATCATTTTTTCCTTTGGGCATGTCTCCAAAAACTTGGTCGTAAGTTTTATTCTCTTTAATAATATATACCACATGTTTAAAAACAGAAGGCTCGCCTAATCTTTCAGGAACCGGTACTGGCGCAATTCCTGGCCTAGCTGGCAATTGCGTTAATCGATTGGCCATACTTAGTTGCGCCGCTTCTTGTGTGTATTGCGTAAGAGTTGTTTTGTTAGGAATAGGAATAATGCTAATTGAAGCAAGTTGGCTATGAATAGAACGTGCTTTATTGCTAGCATTAACCACATTGGCGCCATTCGATTCTAGATTTGCTACCACCAATTGGTTCTGAATTACTTGAACACCACCAGGGTAAGCTTCTGTTGGAATAAACCCTGCAACTATTGATTTTCCTTTGCCATTGCTGCTACTATTTTTTGAAAGTTGTACCACTGCTATTGCATTGTCCATTCCATTGGCAACATATAAAACAGATTGGTCGGCACTAAGGGTTAATGCATTGGGGGTACTGCCTTGTAAACTATTTTTTCCTTGTAATAAGCCTACGCCAATGGTTTCAACAACGGTATTGGTTTTAGTGCTAATAACAGAAATAACATCACTAGAACCATTTGAAACGTACACAAATTTTCCATCTTTAGAACTGACTAATGCATTAGGATGTAAGCCTACTTTAATTTCTTGCACTTGCTTTCCACTAGTAGGATCTATTACAGAAACAGTTCCAGATGCTGTTGCACCAGTTTTTGGATTGGTATAAGCCAATCCCCAAGGAACACCTGCTCTTTCTTTTGAAGGATCTGTAGCAATTTCTCCGGCCCAATTGCTAACGTATAATTGGTTGTTTGCTTTGGTAATGCCATAAGGCGCAACACCAGTAGGCATTTTCCAAACAATTTGTTGGTTGCTAAAATTGATTTTTAATAATTCGTTGTTTCCATTAAGTACGATATAAATAAAATTTTCGCCTAATTCATTAGAAACCCAAATATCATTTGGAATAGAACTAGTTGCTTCGCTTATTTTAGGAATGGGCAAATCGGTAAAATTGCGCAATTGTCCATCGGCCCATTCGGCCATTATTAGAACACCTTTGCTGCCATTTTTATCTACAGCAGTCCATAGTATGATTGTTTTATCTTTTTCTGTAAAACTTCTAATGCCTGAATAGGTACTCATGCATTGTTTGTATTTTGATAGATCGGTATAATTCCATCTTTGTAAAATGGTTTTGGAATTAGCATCAACTACCAATAAACCATATCGATCTTCTACCACAACTTTTCCATCAATACTTAATTGCGCAACGGCTAGTGCATGGTTTTCTAATTCTGGTTTTCCAAAACGAATTACTTCTCCAGCCGAATGTATCAAACGGTTATAGGGCATGCGTTGTAAAGCCGAGTTGTTTTGTACAAAAAAATCAGCCAATGCACTGATATGATCGGTATTAATATAGTCTACTTGTAATGCAATTAAGGTTTCCCAAGCTTTTGCATAATCTGGGGTAGCCCAAAAGCGCACTGGTTTTTTTTGTTGGTGCGCAGCAGTAATTAATGAAACTAATTTTTCGTTTTCTTCAGTACTAATTGATAGCGGAAAAACTTTTTTTACTAAGCTGGTAAAATCAATACTAAATAAAGCAATTTTAGTTAGGTCGGAACTTGAATAGGTATTACCCAGTATACCATCAAACCAAATAAAGGCAGGATAATTTGCAAAATTTTCTGGACGATTTCCAGAAATAACAATGCGAATTAATCGATTATTACTAATGCTAGGATATTGATTAACTAAGGCTATTAAGGCATTGATTGTTGGAACCGCTGCTGTTTTTTGATCAATTAATAATTGCAAAGGCCTTAAAGGATCGGTATACGGGCTACCGCCATTTTTTTCAATCTGTTCTTTCAACGGATTAAGGTATAAGCTTGCTAGGGTATTGGTGCTTTTAAGATTTTTTGCATCATGCCCAACTAATAATTCGCCGTTTACCAAATGAATATCTGCTTCTATTGAACCAAACTGTTCTTGATATGCTAATACAAATGGATTTGCTTGTTCGTAGTCGTTGTGTGAATGTGCATTTGCTGTGCTGTAAACCAATGGTTGTGCAAAAACATTTTGAACTAGAAAAAAGCAACAGCTAAATAAAACAACTTTAATAGAGCGCATGATAATTTGAAATAACTTAAAAAATAATATTAATTACTTGGTTCTGCAAATAGCGCAAAGTCGCTAAGGGCAATGCTTACCGGCGATTTTGTAATACGTAGTCGAACTTTATCGGTATTAATATAACGGGTTAATCTGATGAGCCTATTGCCACCAATGCTAGTTGCGTTTCCTACTTCTTCCCATTGATTATTTAACCAAGCATCAACAGCAACCTCTTCAATACGTTGCCCCAATTTAATATTTTCTCTTAGTCGAATAACATTGAATTTGCTTACTGTTTTTAACTGTAGTACAAGTTCAGGATTGGTAACTGAATCATCAGTTGCCCAATAACTATATCGGTCTTTATCAATTAAATTTTTTGGCGAAAATTTTTTGTTATTGCCTCTAATATTCGACGCTGTAATGCTGGCATTTTCGGCAACATTTATTGCAAAAGTTCGCTTCAATAAATCGCCAAATATTTTTAAGTTATTAATATCGTTTGGATGCAATTCGCCAGAAGGCATGGGTGCAATTCCTAAGTCTAAACATGCGCCTCTTCCCACACTCACATAATAAATGGCCAATAAGGTTTCTGGGCTTTTTACTTTTTCGTCTTGGTCTGCATGATAGAACCAGCCTGGCCTAAGTGGCACATCGCATTCGGCAGGAACCCAAGCATTTCCATTGCGCGTTCCAATTGGTAAAATATCTTCTTTTACAAATCCAGGAGAAGATTTTTTACCAGGAACCGGACTAATAGGTGTGAATGTTGCCCATGATGTTTTACCTGCAATTCCTTTTTCGTTACCTACCCAGCGAACATCTGGTCCTATATCACTAAAGATGGCGGCATTGGGTTGTTTGGCGCGAACAATCGACCAAATTTTTTCAAAATCATAATAGTCCGATGCATCGATAGACCTTTTTTCATTAGCACCACCATAATAGCCATCACCACCGTTGGCGCCATCAAAAAATACGGTAAAAAGCTGTCCATAGTTTGAGTATAATTCTTTTAGTTGTGGATGATACACTTCATTTACGTATGCAGGTTTGCTATAATTAGGATTGTTGCGATCCCAGGGCGAACAATAAATGCCAAAAGCAAGTCCTGATTTTTTTGCACCTTCCATCATTTCTTTTACCAAATCGCCTTTACCATTTCTAAATGGCGACTTACTAATATTATAAGGCGTAGTTTTTGTAGGCCACAAAGCAAATCCATCGTGGTGTTTGGCTACAAAAGTTAGTCCTTTAAAACCGCCGTCTTTTATCGCAGCAAAAATTTTATCGGCATTAAAATTCGTTGGATTAAAAATACTAGGATCGGCATCGCCAAAACCCCATTCTTTGTTTTGAAAAGTAGTGGGTGTAAAATGCATGATCACATACATTTCTTTTTCTTGCCACTGTAATTGACGAGCAGTAGGAATAGCGCCATAAGGTGCAGGATCGTTTTGTGCCTGTAGATGTTGTAAAAAAAGCATACAAATAAAACCGGCTAGCAATTGTTTAAACTGTTGCATGTACAATAATTGAAGGTTGATAAGTAACTAAATTAAATAATGTTATTGATCGTGTTTGTTACGAAATTGTTTTAAGCTTCGAGGGATCAAGCCATCGGCCTTAAGTTTTGAATGACCAATGCGTTGAGACTGATAAATACCTGCATGTCCGCTAAAATAATAAGCAGCAAAACAGGCAATGGCAAAATAGAGGATATGCTCGCCACCAAAGAGTTCTACACCCATGATTGTGCAAGCAAGTGGGGTATTTGTGGCGCCTGCAAATACAGCAATAAAACCAATAGCAGCAAATAGGTCAACAGGTGCACCGGTAATGATTGCAATGGTATTTCCTAGAGCGGCGCCAATAAAAAACAAGGGTGTTACTTCGCCTCCTTTAAATCCAGTACCCAGGGTAATTACAGTAAATACTAATTTCCAAAACCAACTCCAATCTGTAACGCCACCTTGCTTGAATGCCGCAACAATTGAAATGCCCTCTTGATTTTGGGAAACCACACCTAAGCCTAAATAATCTTTGGTACCAATTAAAAAAGTCAGTGCAATAATTAATACTCCTCCTAAAGCAGGAATCAACCATTTAATTTTAATATACTGGTTAACAGTGTTTTTAATGCCGTGTTGCAATGCACCAAATAAATAAGCGGTTAATCCAAATGCAATTCCAGCCAATAATACTTTAGCAAGTAGAATTAGGTTAACAGAAAAGAACCCCTCGTTGGCAAGTTTGCTATATTGAATTGAGTAAGCGGTATGATGAATTCCCCAAGTAGCACAAGTGATATCTGCTATAATGCTTGCTAGTAAACAAGGAAGCAGGGCATCGTACTTGATAGAGCCAATGGCTATTACTTCCATGGCAAATACGGTTCCTGCCACGGGTGTACCAAATACTGCAGCAAAACCTGCTGCAATACCAGCCATTAATAATATGCGTAAATCTGCTGCCGATAAACGAAACCATCGTCCAAAAAGCCCAGCCAATCCGCCGCCCATTTGAATAGCAGTGCCTTCTCTGCCAGCAGATCCACCAAATAAATGGGTAATTAAAGTAGTTGCTAAAACCAAGGGTGCAATTCTTGCAGGAACACCGCCATCGGGTTCGTGGATTTCATCTAAAATCAGGTTATTACCCGCCTCAGTTTTTTTACCCATTTTTTCGTAGAGGAAATAAATGAGTATACCCGCAATAGGCAATAGATACAATAACCAAGCATTTTGCCAACGCAATAGGGTTACTTGGTTGAGTAGCCAAAGAAAAAGGGCCACAATAGAACCAATGGCAATGGCCACAGGTAATACCATAAAAGTCCACTTAACTAAGTAATTGGCAATTGGTAATTGTTCAAACGATTTTTTTGATGTGGCCATAGTTACAAAATAGCTGGTTTAAAGGTAGTTTTTTTGCCGCTAATTGTAACATTGGTTCTATTGTCTATTGAATGAATGAAACCAACAACTATATAGTAACTTCGATGGTTCAAATTGGTTGTTGCGCAACAGGAGCTTACTATGATTAAAAAAAAACCAGGAATAGATATTATTGATAAAATTTTGGACGCTTGTTATAAGCACAATCCAGATGCCTTGTTTATTATGAGCTTGATGCACCAGTACGAAGAAAGGGGTGGCTTAAGCAAAAAGCAATTAGAAGGATTGTATTTAAAAGCGGCCAAGGTAACAGACCTTCCTAGTAGTTGGTTGGCAACTTTAGAAGCAGAGATATTAAAAAGACCTACACGCGATAAAACCCCAGCTGTAGAAATTAAACCCCTCTATGTTAAAGACGAAGCGGCCGAATTGCTCATGCAAGAAATTCTAGCAAAATATCCGCAACACAAAAGGGTTTTATTTTTACAGTCGAAATTTACCAATAATGAGTTGTTGAGTGTTGATGAAAAAAAAGAACTCGAAAAATTTCACAAATTGCTTTTAAAAAAAGGGTAGCACTAATTACTATCGGTAACTTTTTTCAATACTAATTTTCCTTCGCTAATTATAATTGCATACAAATCAAATGTTTTTTCTTGGGTTGATTTTAAAGCCTTAGCATCATTTGCTAGTAAAGGCAATTGATTTACGGTGGCCGCTAATCCTCTTAAGCCAGCAACTGATTCTGGAATTTTAGAATCGGTACTTAAGCCAAATGAAGCAATGGCACCATTATCGTAAGCAATTTTTAATTCGCTCGACCCAAGTCCGTTTATTTTTTTTGCATAATATGGCTCGGTTAAATCTGGGAGATACACAACTGTTGTTTTATTTGTTCCGTCTTTATTGGCATTATATTCTACTAATAAAAAAGGTTTTGAATAATAAAATTTCAAAGAGCTTTGGTGTTGCCATTCGGGATCGCTGTAAATTTTTACACCAGCACAGCTTGAGCAAAAAAGAAAAAAGACAAATACTACTAAATTTTTTTGTTGGTTCATGTTGGGTTATTTTAAAAGTGAAAAAGCGGAGAATATTTTTTGCATTTCTTTATGGGAAATATTTTCTTGCAATAGCTCATTGGTATACTGGTCCATTCTGTTAATAGCAGTTTTAGAAAGCACCCAGTTCATGGGAATTTGATGCGGACTAATATTTAAAGCACATTCAATTATTTGTTGCGAACTAAAATGCGTATCCATATATTTTTTTAAATGTGCTGCCGCTAAAAGATCTCTAGCATTTCTAACATGATAGACGCCATTGAAAATTTCAGAGAGTTCATTTGCCCAATGAATTTCGGTAGGCTTTAATGCCGACTCGTTTAAAAAATTAAAATGTATTATATAAGGTTGCACCTGCGGATACTTAGTAAAATCAATCGATTCAAGTATTTGTAAAACTGTTTCTTGGCCGGTATTTTCGTAATAACCTCCATCTATATAATGTTTGCGTGTTGTTGTTCCATCTGCCTGTTTAACATACATCATTCCCGCCGGTGATAATAATGGAAAACGACAACTTAAATTGATAGCACTACTATAAGAAATACTATAGGATGTTCTTGCAGCAATATCTCTACTAGGTCCTAATGGTATAATTGTATCTAATAATAGATTGCTATATATACAAGGCAAACCTGTTTCTGCTTCAACGGTATTAATGAATAGTGCAGGCTGATTGCTTTGGCATTGATTGCTAAAAGGCAGTTTAAATACATTGGTTTTATTTGATGTATTTGTTGCAGATTGCCATGCTTCTTCCCATGCATTTTCTAAAGCAATAGAACGATCAAAACGCGCAACAGAAAAAGGAAGAAAATAATTTAGTATTTCTGAAAAAACAAGTTTACCCGTGGTTGCGGCGAGAAAATCATTTGTAAAAAAGCATTGCACCGATTTGGTATAAAACCTCGGGTTTTTGCTAGAAATATTTTGTAGACTATTAAAAAACTGCGCGCCAAGCGATCCTCCAGAAACAGTACTGTACGCATAAATATGCCGATTAAAATTTGGGAAACTATCTTGTAATTTAGCCAACACCATAGCAGTAAATGCAGCTGTTCTTAATCCACCGCCTTCTGCTGCAATAAAAAAAACAGGTATTTTTTTTGAGGAATCATTTGTATGTGTGGTAATCCAATGTTTAAAATAGGTAGCATTATTTTCTTTATTGGCAATTATTTTTTCTGGAAATACTTGTACTGGATGGTCTTGATTAACATATGAGCAAAAACAAATCCAGCAGAGTAAAAAAAATGAATAAGGAATTTGAAAAGATTTAATTGGTTGTATTTTATCTAATACAATACAACAAGTATATATTAATTGCCAACAAGCAAAAGAACAACAAATTAAACTTGTTGCACCCATAGTTTGATATACTTGAATTGAAGAAAAAGACAAGCAAACTATTAAAGAACAAGCAATAAAAAAACCAATTACTATTTGACGAATTAAATTTTTAAAAATAGAAACTGGAATTTGCGAATTATTAAAAATGCCATGCAATTTATTCACATGATATTTTTCTGCACGAGAAAGCAATAGCCATTTTGCATTTTTTTTAATCCACTTGTTTCGCTTTGGAGTGCACAAAATAAAAATGAAAAAAGCCAGTAATCCCAAAAGCATTTCAACTAGTATCCAACTAAAAAAAGACAATTCAAATGCTTGGTCGTTTTGAAGATAGGCTTTAGAAAAACCAGCAGCCACTAAAATAATTGGATAAAATAAAAAAATCCTAGCAATTCTTTTTTGACAATTTTTTCTGAGGTTTACCTGCGCTGTTGAAAGCGTATAGCCAGCATTATCGGTCATGTATATTAATAGGCGGGTACAAAACGCTAAAGAAATGCACCAACAAAAAAGCGCACACAACAAACAGAAAAATGCAATGGCTCCTTTAAAATTCACCATGTTTTCTAACACCAACAACAGTGTATCCGTGCCTTGTGGCATGCACACAAATGCAATCAGTGAAATAACATTGAACAATACCAATAACCATGCTCCACGCAGAACAAATAAATAGTTTCTAAATAAGGGTAGCCACTGATTGGCCCAAAATAAAATTGGCATAATAGTATCACTAAACTAGGATGCTATTATGCCAATAATTGTTGGTGTTTTCACCCTATTTCAGTACAATAAATTGGTAGGTTCCTGAACCAAGTTCTACAACTACGTATTCGTTTTCAAGGCCTTTAATTACTATTGATGGCAATGCACTAAGTGCTTGCCCATTTTCAGTAATACTAGCAATTGATTTTGCGGGAATATAAACCGTTGCCCTTGTATTATTTGGAATGATAGCTTGTAATTCAAGTGCATTGTTAGTGATTTTCCAGCCACTACTAACGGTGCCGTAATAGGTTTTTAAACTAGCAGATGCAAAAGAAAAATCACCCCCAATATGTGGTTGAATTTTAATGTGCTGATAGCCTACACCATCTTCGTAAGTATCTATACCAACCATTACCCTATACATCCAATCTCCAATTGCTCCATAAGCATAGTGATTAAAAGAATTCATAGAAGCGGGCTCGAAACTACTATCTGGTCTAATGCCATTCCATCTTTCCCAAATAGTGGTGGCGCCCATTTTAACAGGGTATAACCATGATGGATATTTTTCTTGTAATAGTAATTTGTAGGCAATATCAGTTTTGCCAAATCTGCTAAGTACATGACACAAATATGGGGTGCCTAAAAATCCAGTATTTAAATGGGTATTGTATTTTTTAATTTCTCCCACTAATCTTTCTACTGCTTGTTCGCGTAAATTTTCGGGTAACATATCAAAATGCAAGGCCAAGGTATAAGCCGTTTGCGTGCCAGAAACCAATCGACCATTGGGGCTTACGTATTCCTTTAAAAAAGCGGTTTTAACTGTTTGCAATAATTCGGAATAGGTTTTAACGTCTTCCGTTTTACCTAATACCGTTGCTGCATTAATTACTAGTTGGGTACTAAAAGCATAAAAGCATTGCGCAATTAAATATTTGTCTGTAATGGCTGCTTTTCCTGCAACATCATTGTCTTGAAAAAACGACAACCAATCTCCAAAATGACTACCTGTATTCCAAAGTCCATTTTTACTTTCGCCTTTCATATAACTAACCCAGGCCTTCATACTATTGTATTGTTGGTCTAATAGTCGTTTGTCGGCATAGGCTAAGTAGATATTCCAAGGAACAATTGTTGATACATCGGCCCAACCTGCAGAGCCAGCACCATCTCCCAAAACATTAGGAATCACATGTGGCACACTACCATTCGAAAATTGATCTGCAGCAATGTCTTTCACCCATTTCGAAAAGAAGTTATTGACGTTTCTATTAAAGGATGCAGTTCTTGAAAATACTTGCGCATCACCCGTCCAACCAAGCCTTTCGTCTCTTTGCGGACAGTCGGTAGGAACGTCTAAAAAGTTACCATTTTGTCCCCACTGAATATTCTGTTGTAATTGATTGATAAGGGCATTAGATGTTGTGAAACTGCCAGTACTAGGCATGTTTGAATACAAGGCTACAGCGCTAAAGTTCTCTGCTTTTATTTCGCCAGGATAGCCTTCTATTTTAACATAGCGAAATCCTTGCCAAGTAAAATGTGGTTCAAAAGTTTCTACTTCGCCGCCTTTTAATATATACTCGTTTTTACATTTAGCAGCACGTAAATTTTCGGTATAAAAATTACCATATTTATCAAGTACTTCTGCGTGTAACAAAGTTATTTTATCGCCAGATTTTCCGCTGGCTTTAAGCGTTACCCAACCTACTAGGTTTTGTCCAAAATCAATTACACGTTCGCCTTTAGGGGTAGTAAATATTTTTACAGGATGAAAAACTTCTTGCTTTTTTACAGGTTCGTTTTCTGTAGCAATTAAAGTAGCTAAACTATGCGAGCCTACTTTAACGGCCGCCCAATCTTTATCGTCATAATCAGCAAGAGACCAACCCTTTTTTTCTAATCTTGCATCAACGGTTTCTCCATTATAAATTTCTGAATAACGAATTGCTCCAGTAGATGATTTCCAACTATCATTTGTTACAATTGATTCTTTAGTGCCATCGCTATAAACAATATTTATTTGTAATAAAACCGCCACATCTTTTCCATAAATATTTTTATTTTTTTCCCAAGCAAGAGAGCCTCTGTACCAGCCACTACCCACCGACACACCAATGGCATTTTTTCCTTTAGTAAGCATATTGGTAACATCGTATGCTTGGTATTGTAGGCGTTTGTTGTAAGAGGTCCAACCTGGTGTTAAATAGGCATCTCCAACGCGTTGCCCATTAATCTGTGCTTCATAAATTCCATGGGCAGTAATGTATGCAGTAGCGGATACAATTTTTTTGTTGGCAGTAAATGTTTTGCGAAATAGAGGGCTAGGCCTTAAAGCGGGATCTTCTTCAACACCAGGTTCAATCCATTGGGCTTTCCAATCAGATTGCTTGAGCATGCCCATTGTAAAACTTGCAAGGGGGCTAAATTCAGATGCTGTATTTGTTTGGTCCCAAACACGAACCTGCCACTGATAACTAGTATTGCTTTCTAATGCTGGTCCGGTATAAACAACTTGAACAGATTGGTTTGATTTTTGGATGCCACTCGTCCAAATATTTTTCTTGCCACTACTAAGTTTTATTTCGTAGGCAGTTTGAGCTGTGTTTCTTTTGTTTGAAACGAGCTGCCAACTAAGTCTTGGTGCTAATACGTCTAATGAAATTGGGTTGGACTTATTTTCAATCAATAAATTTTCTACAGAAACCTGCGAAAATGCGTTAATGAGCAAGCACTGCAAAGCAGCTACTAGTAGGAATATTTTTTTCATGGCAAAGATTATTTGAACAATTTAATAATCTTACCTCAAATGAAGCATAATAATTATTTACAAAACCAAGGATCATCAATATTACCACTAATGCCGGTTTTGTTTTGAGGGTCACTCAATAGGTCTTGGTCGAAACAAAAATTAAAATTGCTTGATTTGATTTTATTGATTTCGCAAATAATCCCAATACCTGCTTTGCCTGGTCCTTTAACTTCATAATTCAGTTGACTATTGGCTGCTATATTATTAAGAACAACAAACTCGGTTTCAATCTTATTTCGGTTGTTGGGATTGATATAATGAATTTTTATAGCAATGGATTCAATGTTAAACTCGGTTTTATTTACAATGGGTATAGCAATATGCTGAATTACCCCTTCTTTTGAAATTTGGTAGGACACCCCTTGGTGCATTGGCGCTAAATAAATATAATCCTTCCAGTGTAAGCGATAATTGTGTTCGACATTTAAGGGGGTTGGCGTTTTTTCGGCTATTGAAAGAGCATACATTTGGTTGGCTTTTTGAATAGTATTGAATTCAATAGCCAATTGTTTGGGTGTAAAGTATACGGTTCTTATAATAAAGGTTGTTACAATTCCCAAAACCAATAAAACAGTAATATAAACGAAAGGATTAGTTTTTTTCATTATATAATTATTTATACGAAAGTACTAATTAGTTATATAATTTGATGAAAAAATGATATAACTAATTCATCAATTTTATTTTTAATATATTGGATAAAATCATGGGTTTTTTAATAAAATTAAGTTGGTTTTCAAACAAATTTCCTTGCATATTGTAGTAACTTACACGCCCTTTATAAAAATTCAACTTAACAATTAAACATAGATTCTATGATTCCAGTTAAATCTTATGCAGCATTAAGCAAAACAGATAGTTTGGCTCCTTTTGGTTTTGAAAGAAGGGCTGTGGGTGAAAAAGACGTATTAATTGATATTATGTATTGTGGCGTTTGCCATTCAGATATACATATGGCCCGCAGCGAATGGGGTCCATCTTTATATCCTATTGTACCAGGTCATGAAATTGTAGGTCGAGTGTCTGAAATTGGTGCTGGTGTAACCAAATTTAAAGTGGGTGATTTAGCAGGTGTGGGTGTTTTTGTTGATTCTTGTAGAAAATGCGATTGCTGTAAATCAGACCTAGAGCAATATTGCGATGAAGGAATGACTGGCACTTATAATGGTTATGAAAGAGATGGGGTAACGCCAACATTTGGTGGTTATTCTTCTAAAATAGTGATGGACGAGCATTATACACTGCATATTCCATTTACAAGTCAACTTGAAGCCGTGGCTCCTTTGCTTTGTGCAGGAATCACTACTTGGTCTCCTTTAAAGTTTGCAGGTGTAGGCAAAGGACACAAAGTAGCTGTAATGGGTTTAGGTGGATTAGGCCATATGGCTGTTAAGTTTGCTGCTTCTTTTGGCGCAGAAGTAACCATGTTAAGTACTAGTGCATCTAAAGAAGTTGATGCCAAAAAATTAGGCGCCCAACATTTTATTTTAGCAACCGATGAAGCGGCAATGAAAAAAGCAGCTTGTAGTTTTGATTTTATATTAAATACCGTGGCTGCTCCGCATGATATGAATGCTTATTTGAACCTATTGAAATTAAACGGAACCATGTTGTTGGTAGGAATTCCTCCAGAAGACAACAGAATTAATGCTGCAAAATTAATTTCTAAACGCAGAAGTATTTTGGGCTCAATGATTGGTGGGATAAAAGAAACACAAGAAATGCTAGACTATTGCGCGGAACACAATATTGTTTCTGATGTAGAAGTAATTGCTATGAAAGATATTAATGCTGCTTATGATAGAGTATTAAAATCAGACGTGAAATACCGCTTTGTAATTGATATGGCTACATTATAGCTTAAAATTATTTAGCAGTAGACAAAAAAAATACCTCACAATTGGGAGGTATTTTTTTTAAAATATGTTTAAATCCTAAACAGCTGCTTCAGTAGCAATATCTGCTGGGGTTACATTTTTAATACTTAATTGAAAGCGGGTATTCAAACCAATCTCGTAATTTCCTTTTAATAAAATTTCTTTGATGTTAACATCAGCTAACATTACATCTGCTAAGTCTTTAGCCAAAGGAATACCACTCAAAACATTTACTGTTCTTGCAGCATTCAGTTCAATTAAGAACTTATAGCCAGCTTTACGGCC
>CAIKZP010000122.1 GCA_903831935.1 uncultured Bacteroidota bacterium
CCATCACACCTGCAATGGTATTTTGAATTTGTACCGCCAACAGTTGATGATTTTGTTGTTGTAATTCTGCTAACCTGCTGTTAGTGGCTTGTACTCTTTGTCCATGATACAAAAGCATACTCCCCGTTACACCTGCCGCTAAATTATTACTTCCAACATTGTCTCTTTTGGTGTCTCTAGTAGGATCAGGAAATTTTTGGTTGATGCTAGTTAGCTGTTCGTTATCGCTAAGTGTTGCAGATACAATTGGCAAGCCCCCAGCAATGCCAATATGGTTCGATAGCGCACTAATGTCTATATTGTTTTGCGCCAGTTGAATATCATAACTGTTTTTTAGGGCAGTATTGATGGCATCTGTTAATGATAATTTCTGTTGAGAAATTCCCAATAAACTAATGGCACAAAAAATAAGGAACAATAGTTGTTTCTTCATGACTGTGAATTTACATACGGCATTGAACACAATATAAAATATTACACCAACGGATGACTAGCTAACCAAAGTACCCATATCTTGACCTTGCACAACCCTTAATAGATTCCCAGGCTCGTTCATATCGAATACAATGATGGGTAATTTGTTTTCCATACAAAGTGTAAAGGCTGTCATATCCATTACTTTCAGGTTTTTGTTGATACATTCCTGGAAGCTAATTTTTTCGAAACGGGTTGCGGTTGGATCTTTTTCGGGATCGGCTGTATAAATGCCATTCACCCTAGTTCCTTTTAAAATCACATCTGCTTTCATTTCAATTGCACGTAAAGAACCAGCTGTATCAGTTGTAAAATAAGGATTACCAGTACCCGCTCCAAATATCACCACCCTACCTTTTTCGAGGTGGCGTAAGGCTTTTCTTCTGATATATGGCTCTGCTACTTGCTCCATATTAATAGCGCTTTGTAAACGCGTATAAACACCAATTTTTTCTAACATCGCCTGCATTGCCATTGCATTAATAACCGTGGCCAACATGCCCATATAATCGCCATGCGCTCTTTCAATACCGCTCTCGGCCTCGTTCATACCTCTGTAAATATTCCCTCCGCCAATTACAATAGCTACTTGAACACCTAAATCAACGATGGTTTTAATGTCTTGGGCATACTGTTCAATAATGGCTGCGTTAAAAGGATCACCATTACGTTGGTTGCCCAATAGCGCCTCTCCAGATAATTTCAGTAAAATTCGTTTGTATTTAGGAAGCATAATCAAGGGTTATTTACATGCAAATAACCTTAATTTTTCATGAGCAACCAAAATGAATCACTCGATCTTAAAAATACAGCAATGAAAGTCTCTATTTGCTATTTAAATAGAACTGAATTCTGTTAGATTTTTAATAATTAAAGGGTGCAATAAAAGGTTGGAATTAAAGTAAATAAACAGATTGGGTTGATCCCTCAGAAATCTCTTGTGATGGAATTATTGTTTATTTATTTTGTAAGATCTGTATTACCATAACCTAATTGAAGAAGAGGGAGGATTAAAATACAAAGAGGCTGCATCAAAAATGATACAGCCTCTCTTAAAAATATATTCTTAGAATGAAACTAGAAATTATCCTAGCGCCACACGTTTGAATTCTGTTACTTTTAAATTAGCGCTAACAGATTTTA
>CAIKZP010000123.1 GCA_903831935.1 uncultured Bacteroidota bacterium
AGTAGTAGCCTTTGGAAAGAAGCACCAAATTTTAATTTGTCACGACAATCCGTATAGTTTTATTTTAAATGAAACACCTGTTAGTTTGTTAAGTGTAGCGGGTGCAAAAGAGATTGTGATTGAATTAAATTCTTTAAGTAAAAGCCAAAATATGGCAGGATGGCGCGTAGGAATGTTGTGTGCAGCTAAGGAAAGAATTGACGAAATTTTACGCTTTAAAAGCAATATGGATAGTGGTATGTTTTTGCCTGTACAACTAGCGGCAGCAAAGGCTTTGGGCTTAGGGAAAGAATGGTACGATGGGGTAAATGCTATTTATGCAGACCGCAGAAAAAAAGTATTTGAACTATTAGATTTATTGCACTGTGTGTATTCAACCAATCAGGTAGGATTATTTGTTTGGGCAAAAATTCCTAGCTCGTATAAAGATGGATTTGAATTGAGTGATAAAGTGTTGTATGGTGCAAATACTTTCATTACACCAGGAGGCATTTTTGGCTCTGCAGGCAATGGGTATATTCGAGTGAGTTTGTGTGGAAGTGTAGAAAGGTTTGATCAAGCAATTGAAAGAGTAAAACAGTTATAATAATTTAAATATTTTGTTATGCGCGTTACAATAGTGGGTATTGGTTTGATTGGTGGTTCAATGGCTTTGGCATTGAAAGAAAATGGTTTTGCCAATTCCGTTATTGGAGTTGATTCTAATCCAGATCACCAACAAAAAGCTTTGGAACTAAAATTGGTAGATCAAATATTGCCACTAGAAGAAGCCATTGCAAATACAGATTTAATTGTATTAGCCATTCCTGTAAATGCTGCAGAAAAAGTATTGCCTTTTATTTTAGACCATACTAATCGGCAAGTAATTATGGATGTTGGTTCAACAAAAGCAGGCTTATTGCATGCCATTGAATTGCATAAAAAAAGGGGGCGATTTGTTGCAACGCACCCAATGTGGGGAACCGAGTATAGTGGCCCTGAAGCAGCCATTAAAGGGGCGTTTGTTGAAAAGGCATGTGTAATCTGCAACAAAGAAGAAAACGACGCCGATGCGCTTGCATTGGTAGAAAAACTCTACCAATCATTGGGGATGCACTTATTGTATATGAATGCCGAAGCGCATGATGTCCACGTAGCGTATGTGAGTCATATTTCACACATTACTTCTTTTGCACTGGCCAATACTGTTTTAGAAAAAGAGCGAGAAGAAGATGCCATTTTTGAATTAGCGAGTGGTGGTTTTGAAAGTACTGTTCGTTTGGCAAAGAGTAATCCAGACATGTGGGTACCCATTTTTATGCAGAACAAAGAGAATGTGTTGGATGTGTTAAATGAGCATATTGCTCAGTTAAGAAAGTTCAAAGCTTGTTTAGAAAAAGAGAATTTTAGTTACCTAAAAGAGTTGATTGAGCAGGCAAATGGCATTAAACGCATTCTAAAATAACGTTAAACTACGTGTAAATCACGTTTAAACAAACAAAAAACAGGCAAAGCCCTATATAAAAAGTACCTTTGCCGCAAATTTTTTAATACATGATGACATTTGAAGGGTTGGGAATTGATGCGAGATTGATTCAAGCGACCGATGAGTTGGGGTATGTGAACCCAACCGCAATACAAGAACAAGCAATACCAGTTTTGCTAAGCGGCACACAAGATTTTATTGGATTGGCGCAAACAGGTACCGGGAAAACAGCAGCATTTGGCTTGCCATTACTGCACATTATTGACGCTGCAGCAAAGTATCCTCAAGCATTGGTGGTTTGTCCTACCAGAGAGCTTTGTATGCAAATTGTAAAAGAAATAGAGCTCTTTAAAAAATACATGACAGGTATCTCTGTAGTGGCTGTGTATGGCGGAGCATCTATTGGGTTACAAATTCGTGACTTGAAAAGAGGCGTTCAGATTGTAGTAGCTACTCCGGGTAGATTAATAGATTTGATTGAAAGAAAAGCAATCAATCTAGAACAGATTAAGTATGTAGTGTTAGATGAAGCAGATGAAATGCTGAACATGGGATTCCAAGATGATATTGAATTCATTTTGAAGAATACTCCAAAACGCGAAAGTACTTGGTTGTTCAGTGCAACTATGCCTGCCGAAATTAGAAAGGTGAGCAAGAAGTACATGAAGGATCCTAAAGAAGTAACTGTAGGAAAAGTGAACACGGCCAACAAAAGTATTGATCACCAATACTATGTTACCACAGCACAACATCGCTACGAAACTTTAAAAAGGATTATTGATTTTAATCCTGGTATTTATGGGATTATTTTCACTCGTACCAAATTAGATGCACAAGAAATTTCTGAGCGTTTAACACGTGAAGGATATGATATTGATGCTTTACACGGAGATCTTACACAAGGTCAACGCGATAAAGTAATGGGTCAGTTCCGCGACAAAACTTTGCAGTTATTAATTGCAACAGATGTGGCAGCACGTGGTATTGATGTGCAAGGAATTACACACGTAATTAATTTTGAATTACCTGATGACGTTGAAATTTACACACACAGAAGTGGACGTACAGGTCGTGCAGGTTTGCAAGGAATTTGTATTTCAATCGTTCACCAGAAAGAGATGTACAAATTCAAACAAATTGAACGCATTAATAATTCGCAGTTTCATAAAATGGATATTCCAACTGGTAAAGATGTTTGTAGAAAACAATTCTTTGCTTTTATGGAAAAATTATTATCGGCCGATATTAGTCATGGCGATTATGAAACTTATGTACCCATGTTAGCAGAGAAATTTGCTGAAGTAAGTAAAGAAGATGTATTGAAGCGTGTTGCTGCAATGGAATTCGATCGTTTCTTGAAATATTATGAAAACGCCGAAGACTTAAATGCACGTGAAAGAGATCGTAGCACAAGAGAACCTCGTGGCCAAGAAATGGGCCGCAGAAGAGAAGAGCGTTCTAGTGAAGGCGGACGTGGCGATTCAAGAGCAGAATATTCTCGTGGTGGCGGTAGCGGTTACAGCCGTTTATTTGTTAACCTAGGAACAAAAGATGGTTTCTTTAAAGCAAGTTTTTTACAGTTTGTACTAGACATGAGCGACTTGAAAAAAGAAGTTCTTGGAAAGATAGACATGAAAGACATGAACAGCTGGATTGAAATTGAAAAAGGTGCTGCACAACAAATGATTCGTTCTTTGGATGGAAAAAATTACAAAGGCCGAAGAATTAGAATGAATGATGCTGATAGCGGAGGTCCGGGCGGATTTTCTGGTAGCGGTAATGGTTCACGCAGACCAAGAAGGGGTGAAGGATAAATTTCGAGTTAATAATAATATAAGCAAACATTTAAGCGTCTCATTTTATGGAGCAAACAATTGAAAAAGCAACATCGGTGGAAGCATTATTGCAGAAACGTCCGCTCATTATTTCTGGCCCATGTAGTGCCGAAACAGAAGAGCAAGTAGTAAATACCGCAGTTAGACTAGCTGCAACAGGTAAAGTTGATATTTTGCGCGCAGGTATTTGGAAACCGCGTACCCGTCCAGGAAGTTTTGAAGGAATTGGTACAAAAGGTTTGCCATGGTTACAACAAGCACGTAAAGAGTCTGGCTTACCAGTAGCAGTAGAAGTTGCAACAGCCAAACAAGTAGAAGATGCATTGCATTTTGGTGTAGATGTATTGTGGATTGGTGCGCGTACTACAGTGAATCCTTTTAGTGTACAAGATGTTGCTGATGCACTTCGCGGTGTTGATGTACCTGTATTAATAAAAAATCCAATTAACCCCGACATTGAATTATGGATCGGTGCAATGGAACGTGTGCAAAAAGCAGGCATTAAAAATGTAGGCTTAATACACCGTGGATTTAGTTCTTATGGAAATACAGAATATCGCAATGCACCAATGTGGCATTTGGCTATTGAAATGAAGCGTCGTTATCCTGGTGTTTTATTAATCAATGATCCTTCACATATTTGCGGACGCAGAGATATTTTGCAAGATGTTGCACAAACTGCTATTGACCTTGATTTTGACGGTTTAATTATTGAAAGTCATATTGATCCAGATAATGCTTGGAGCGATGCCAAACAACAAATTACACCTGAGCAATTGGGCGAATTAGTTGGAAATATTCGTTGGAGAAGCGAAGACATTGCATCTGAAGAGTACCATATTGCACTTGAAAAATTGCGTCAACAAATTAATAATTTAGACGACGAATTAATGCAAGTGTTAAGCCAAAGAATGAAAGTGGCTGAAAAAATTGGACAGTACAAAAAAGAAAACAATATCACCATTTTGCAAACCAATCGTTGGAATGCCATTTTGGAAAGAGCATTTGTTAAAGGAGAGAAACAAGGATTGAGCAAAGAATTTGTAACCAAGTATTTCGACGCGGTTCACATGGAAAGCATCAATCATCAGAATAAGATTATGAACGCATAATTGTTTATTGAAGTACTAGTGAATAGTTGGTTTGCCCGGCACACTAGTACTTCATTCTTTTTCTATCCTTCCTTCGCGAATGCACAAATTATCTTCTATGCGAAAACGAAGTTTCACATTTACCAATAGTTCGGTTGATTATTATTTTGATGCAGATTTTTCTTATTTAGAAAAATTGGTATCAAAAGAAAAAGCAGTAATTATTACTGACGAAAATCTATTTGCCAAACACCAGCGCAAATTTAAAGGTTGGAATACCATTGTATTAAAACCTGGTGAAGCATATAAAGTACAACAAACTGTAGATGTAGTTATTGATCAATTGATTGCTTTTGGCGCAGACCGCAGTACCACACTAATTGGTGTTGGCGGCGGTGTGATTACCGATATGACAGGATATATTGCGGGTGTTTACATGCGTGGTATTAAATGCGGTTTTGTTCCAACATCTGTTTTGGCCATGGTGGATGCGTCTATTGGTGGCAAGAACGGTATTGATGTAGGATTGTATAAAAACATGGTGGGCTTAATTCGTCAGCCACAGTTTTTGTTATATGACATTAGTTTTTTAAAAACGTTGCCACAATCAGAATGGCAAAATGGTTTTGCAGAAATTATTAAACATGCTTGTATAAAAGATGCAGCAATGTTTACACTTTTACAAAACAATACGCTTGCAAAATTTAAAAAAGATCCTGCGTTATTAGCAGCACTCATTCAACGCAATGCTTTAATTAAAACCAAAGTTGTATTGAAAGATGAGTTTGAACAAGCAGATAGAAAATTATTAAATTTTGGACACACACTTGGGCATGCCATTGAAAACATGTATGAGTTAAGCCACGGCCAAGCAATTAGCATTGGTATGACTTATGCAACGCTGATGTCTGTTCAAATAAAAGGCTTTAAAGATGCCGAAGCTGTGATTGGTTTATTAGCAAAATATGGCTTGCCAACCTTTGCTGATTTCGACAAGAAAAAAGCTTTTAAAACTTTGCAGATGGATAAAAAGAAAAATGCGAATGGCATCAACTATATCCTTTTGCAAAAAATAGGAAAAGGCGTAATTCAGTCCTTACTATTTACTGAACTAGAAACTATTTTACAACAATATTAATTTCCGTTAAGGAATTCAAGGGGTATGATTGCAACAGTAGAACCTTCTAATATTTCGGGTAATATATACGCGCCTGCTAGCAAAAGTAGTATGCAAAGAGCTTGTGCTGCTTCCTTACTAACAAAGGGCACTACAACTATAACTAATCCTGGAAAAAGCAATGATGATTTAGCTGCTTTAGACGTTATTCAAAAACTAGGTGCAACAATTAAAACGATTGATGCCAATACCATTGAAATAAGTTCAACAGGAATCAATCCTATTAATAAAGAAATCAATTGTGGCGAGAGTGGATTGGGTATAAGAATGTTTACCCCAATTGCTGCACTTAGTAGCGATGCCATTTTAATTAATGGTACGGGTAGTTTATTAACTAGGCCCATGGATTTTTTTGATGAGATATTACCGCAGTTGCATGTTCAAATACAATCCAACAAGGGAAAGCTGCCTTTGCAAATACAAGGCCCATTAGCGCCCGCAAATATTACGGTGGATGGATCTTTGAGTTCTCAGTTCTTAACCGGGCTATTGATGGCTTATGGCGCTGCAGGGGCAAATGATGTGACTATCACTGTAAAAGATTTAAAAAGCAAACCTTATATTGACCTTACCCTCCAAGTAATGAAACATTTTGGATGGGATGTTACCAATGAAAATCACGAAAAGTTTCATTTCAATACCAACCAATCAAAAACAACAAAGCCTATTCATTATTCGGTAGAAGGAGATTGGAGTGGTGCTGCTTTTTTATTAGTGGCAGCGGCGATTGCTGGAGACATTACTATTAAAGGACTAGATGTTTTTTCTACACAAGCAGATCGTGCCATTTTACAGGCATTAATAGATTGTGGATGTAGATTGTCTATTCAACCAGAACAGATTGAAATTGGTCCGATGCCTTTAAAAGCATTTCATTTTAATGCTACCGATTGTCCGGATTTATTTCCGCCTTTAGTAGCGCTTGCTGCTTATTGCGAAGGAACCACTGTTATTGAAGGTGTGGGACGACTGGCACACAAAGAAAGTAACCGTGCACTTACTTTACAAGATGAATTTGCTAAATTGGGTATTGAAATTGTGTTGCAAGATGATTTGATGCTAATAAAAGGAGGAACTGGTGTACAAGGTGCAACAGTGCATTCTCGCCACGACCATCGAATTGCAATGGCATGTGCGGTAGCTGCTTTAAAAGCAAGTGCTGCAGTGGTCATTGAAGAAGCGGAGGCCATCAATAAATCTTATCCTAATTTCTATGAACATTTGCAATCATTAAATGCGCATATTAACCTTCAATAACCTTATTAAATTTTTTTATTTTGAATAGTTTTGGACGCATATTTAGAATTAACATTTTTGGAGAATCTCATGGCGAAAGCGTTGGATTAAACTTAGATGGTTGTCCTGCCGGATTGGATTTAAATGTAGCAGATTTTTTAGTGGATATTGAACGCCGAAAAGGAGGAACTCAAAAAGGAACAACCCCTCGCAAAGAAGACGATTTGCCCATTTTTAAATCTGGTTTATTTAATGGCAAAACTACGGGTGCGCCAATTACTATTTTATTTGAAAACAATAATACCAGAAGTGGCGACTACGAAAAATTAAGAGCCGTGCCACGCCCTGGTCATGCAGACTTTACAGCACATGCCAAATTTGGCGGTTATGAAGATTATAGAGGTGGCGGACATTTTAGCGGAAGACTAACGGTTGCATTAGTAGCTGCTGGTGTAATAGCAAAAAAATTATTAAAAGGCATTGAAATAAAATCTACCATTTTAGAAATTGGTGGAGAAACAGATATAGAAAAAGGATTAGACAAAGCCATAGAATTAAAAGATTCAATAGGTGGCATTGTAGAATGCAGGGTAACTGGATTACCTATTGGATTGGGAGAACATTTTTTTGATTCAGTAGAATCTTTAATTAGTCATGCGGTTTTTGCTATTCCTGCTGTTAGAGGAATTGAATTTGGAACTGGTTTTGCAGCAGCCAAAATGTTTGGCATAGACCATAACGATTCAATTGAAGGAGCTACTGGCAAAACAACTACCAATCATGCAGGTGGCATAGTTGGTGGCTATACCAATGGTAATGAAATGGTGTTTAGAATTGCTATCAAACCAACTTCTTCAACACCCAAAGAACAACAAACCTGGAATTGGGAAACCAACGAAATAGAGGCATTTTCTGTAAAAGGTCGTCACGATTTGTGCATTGCATTGCGCGTTCCTGTTGTTTTAGAAGCAGTAACAGCCATGGTTTTAGCAGATTTAATGATGATTGATCAACAAATAAAAAGAGTATTATAAATTAAAATTTACAAAATGGAATCAGACTATATATATCATGTAACAACACAACAAAAATGGGAGGAAGCGCAAGTAAACGGTGCATTTATTGCTGATAGTTTGGCAACTGAAGGATTCATTCATTGTAGCGTAGAAGGCCAGGTGGCTGGTGTTTTAGATCGCTACTACAAAGGGCAAACAGGCTTAGTAAAATTAAAAATAGAAAAAGCAAAAGTTGAGCGGCCGCTTGTTTTTGAATTAGCAGGTTCTATTAACGAAGTATTTCCGCATATACACGGCCCAATTAATTTGGATGCAATTGTTGAAGTAATTAAACTGTAAATCATCCACGAATTATAAATTAAATGCCCCCAAAAGTTAAATACTTATTGGGGGCATTTTTATGTTTGGGAAAAACGAATTAATTAAACGCTAAAAATTCGGATTTATGCCCACATAATTGGCGGGTGTAATTGCTTTCAATTCTTTTTTAACTGCAGCAGAAACTTTTAATCCACTAATAAATAAGTGCATTGATTTTTTATCAATTTTATGGTTGCCTCTTGTAAGGTCTTTTAATGCCTCGTATGGATTAGGATATTTTTCTCTTCTTAAAATTGTTTGAATTGCTTCAGCCACAACAGCCCAATTATTATCTAAGTCTTCTTTTAGTTTCGCTTCATTTAATACTAATTTATTTAATCCTTTTTCTAAAGATTTTAAAGCGATGGCAATATGTGCAACAGGTACACCAATATTGCGAAGTACAGTTGAGTCAGTTAAATCGCGTTGTAGTCTACTAATGGGCAGTTTTGCTGAAAGATGCTCTAATAAAGCATTTGCTATGCCTAAGTTTCCTTCTGCATTTTCAAAATCAATAGGGTTTACTTTATGTGGCATGGCAGAAGATCCCACTTCTCCAGCTTTTGTTTTTTGTTTAAAGTAATCCATACTTACATAGGTCCAGATATCTCTACACAAGTCAATTAAAATTGTATTAATGCGTTTTAAACTATCAAAATGCGCTGCTAAACTATCGTAGTGTTCAATTTGAGTAGTAAACTGCATCCGTTGTAATCCTAAACGTTCGTCAACAAATTCATTGCCTAATAATACCCAGTTCTTTTTTGGAAAAGCAACATGGTGGGCATTAAAATTGCCAGTTGCGCCTCCAAATTTTGCTGCATAAGGAATATGAGAAAACAAAGAAATTTGGTTGCTAATTCTTTCTACAAATACCATGATTTCTTTACCTAAACTAGTTGGCGATGCAGTTTGTCCGTGTGTTCTGGCTAATAGTGAAACAGCTTTCCAATCGCGTGCTAGTTTTTGTAAATGATTTTGTAGGTTAATTAAATTAGGTAGGTATTCGTATTCCATACAATGCTTCCAACTCAATGGAATAGCAGTGTTATTAATATCTTGCGACGTTAATCCAAAATGTATCCATTCTTTTAGTTCAGGTAAATTGGCTTTGTCTAATTGCTCTTTTAAAAAATATTCTACTGCTTTTACATCGTGGTTGGTAGTTGCTTCAATTTGTTTAATTTGTTGTGCATCTGCAATACTAAATTCATCGGCTGTTTTTTTCAATGCGTTTCTTCCTTTTAGGGGAAGTTTAAAAAAGCGTTTATCAGCCAAGAAAAAGAAGTAGTCGATTTCTACTAAAACACGATATTTAATAAGGGCATATTCCGAAAAATATTCGTCTAAATGACTTACTTGTTTGCGGTAGCGACCGTCAATAGGAGAGATAGCGGTAAGGTTGTTGAGTTCCATGCGATTGTTTAGGTTGAGCAATAATCCGTTTCTTTGCATACAAAATTAACCGAATTGAACAAGAGAATACGCATTGGGGTAGTAAGTTATTTAAATACTAAGCCATTATTATACGGAATAAGCCGTTCTGGGCTAATGGATAGGGTAGAATTGATAGAAGCTTATCCTGCAAATATTGCTAAAATGCTTTTAGAGGACAGCATTGATATGGGTTTAGTGCCTGTGGCGGTTATTCCACAGTTAAAATCACCTCAAATTGTATCGAATTACTGTATTGGGGCAAATGGAGAAGTTGCTTCCGTGGCTATATTTAGTGAAGTACCAATGGAAGAGATTACTACGGTTTTATTAGATTATCAAAGCCGCACTAGTGTAAATCTTGCCAAAATATTATTAGAAAAATACTGGAATAAGCAGGTGACATTTATAGAAACAACCGAAGATTTTACCAATTCCATTAAAGGCACTGTTGCAGGGGTGGTTATTGGAGATCGTGCACTTGAACAGCGCTTACAGGCATCATATTGTTATGATTTAGCCGAAGCTTGGAAAAAATATTCGGGCTTGCCCTTTGTGTTTGCAGCCTGGGTATCTAATAAAAATTTAGGAGAAGATTTTGAAGATGCTTTCAATATGGCCAATGGGTATGGCTTAAAACATATTGCAGCAGTGGTTGCCGAAAACCCTTTTGCTGCCTATGATTTAAACAAGTATTATACTGAAAATATCAGCTATAACTTAGATGCCGAAAAGAGAAAAGGACTTGAATTATTTTTGAGTTTGCTTAAATAAACCAGGAATTTTTTCAGTCAATACTTTTTTCACTAGTGCTAAAATATCTGGTGCAGGGTTAATCCAAATAGCCAAACCTGCAAAGCAAATAATATAAAAGCCAGATCTAATAAATAGGTTCCAAAAAATATTATTTAAATGCAATCCAAAATGAATGGAGCCCATAAGTGCTAAACTTAATACTAAAAATATAGCATGTTTTAGTGTATAAGGTTGCAGATTGAATTTTTTATATAGGAATCCAAATCGCATTGAGTTATATATAATCAGCGCAAATAAATTAGAGAAAGCCAACCCTTCTAATCCATAATTTTTTATCAGTAAATAATTCAAAGGCAAGGATAAAATAATATAAAAAAGGTTGGTGAAAAAATCGAACCGCCAATAATTAGAAGTGCCTATTATTTGTCCATTTACACCTGTTGCTAGGTCAATTAATTTGGCTAGTCCTAATATAAAAATCAAATTGGTTAAAGCATCGTAGCCCCCAGATTCTTTGTGGCTAACCCAGTTTAAGAAAGACACTAGGTTTTCAATATTTAGCCAAATCAATCCAAAACAAAACAATCCAATGGCCAATAAATTCGACACGCTTTTGTGGTAAATATGTTTGATGTTGGCAAAGTCTTTGTTTTTCCAAGAAACGGCTAGAATAGGTATGCTTATAGAGGTTAAACTACGTTGAGGGATTTCTAGAATTGCAGAAACATAAGTAGCTATTGCAAAAATTCCAGTATCACTTAAACCCCTCAAGCCAAAAATTAAAAAAGTATCATTGGTGCGGGCTAGCATATTAAAAAACTGACCAGCAAACACAAATAATGCAAAATTAATCATGCGTTTGCTTAGTCGTCTGGTAACACTACTTAGTTGAAAACGGTACAGGTACCATTGTTTAGATTTAATTAAGGAGTACAATAATAATAATGTAGGAATTAAATAAACCCCACTATATAATGCAATGAAATTAGTAAGGCTAATCCATTTTAAACCGTATGCTAAAATTAAAAAAGTGGTAATGATTCTAATAGCGGTCTCGCGCAAAAAATTGGTATAAACACCTTTTCTTAAACCCCAAGCAAATGCTTCTAGCCAAATAAATAAAAGCAAGAAAAAAGTGTAAGGATATACATAAGAAAAATGTGCTGCAAAACTTGGCGACTTACCCAATTTGCGAATGATAAAATCTTTTTGCTGCCATCCTAATACTATCAAAATAGCAAATCCAATCATATTTACTATAAAAGTAATGAGCGGTAAATCGTTTTTTCTTGCGCCGAGGTATTGGTTGTAAAAAGGATAAAATTTATAAACTACGGGTAGGGTTCCTAAAGTACAAAAAACAGAGAGCGTGGCTCCTGTATCAATCAGGGCACGCACTAGCCCCATATCGTTTTTGGTAAAAAATAAGGGGAAAAGAATTAATAGATTAATGGCGCCAATTAAAAAACCGAGTATTATAAAAAGTGAAGATTGAATACTTTGTTTTTGAATAATGCCCATAGCGCAAATATATTGTAAATAGGAGTAAGGTTAGTTATTAGCAACTAGGCTAAGAATTACTTGTACTTTTTTATCAGTCTATTTTTTAGCATTTTCCATATATCCTGAAAGGAAATTCTAGATTCGGTATAAAGCACCTGTTTATTCATTACAAGTTCTTTTAGGCAGTTCACATACCAGTCTTTGTGCTTGTCTAAAATATAGTCAATTAAAGCCTGCCTGTTTGGAATGGTATAATTATTATGGGTAGATTTTTTTGTTTGTCTGTAAAAAAGCAAATATTCAGCAATTACATGCACATGCCATTTTTGTTGGGTAACCCTAATATAGAATTCCCAATCTTCGTATCCATTTTTCATGCTTTCGTCGTAGCCGCCAACACTATCCCAAACCTCTTTTCTTACAATGGCACAGGCTGGACATTGGCTTGAAAACAAGAAATTAAAAGCATTTCCACCCCTTGGTTTCGCATTGCCTTTTCTTTCGCCAAAGTATTTAATATAACTAGTAACAACTGCAGTGCTAGGCTCTTTTTCTAGAATTTGCAATGCTTTGTCAAAAAAACTTGGGGCAAAATAATCATCGGCATCAAGTGCTGCTATAATTGTTCCGTTTGCATGCTTCACGCCATAATTTCTAGCAGATGACATGCGTCCATTCTCTTTATGTAAAACCCGAATATTTTGGTGTGTAGAAAGCGCCTCTAAAACATCTAATGTATGTGTATCGGTAGACCCATCATTTACAATAATTATTTCAATGTTTTGATAGGTTTGATGCGATAACTTTTCAATCGTTTCATTTAAGTATATCCCATCATTAAAACACGGAATAACAACACTAATTAATGGATTCATTATGGTTATTATTATTTATAACAAAAGATGTTTAATTGTACATCATACATTTCGCCAGTTGTTTTTTGAACAAAAGGACTTTTTAGAGAATCAGCTGCATTTTTAATATAAACTTTAAAATTTGCTTGCTCCAATATCTTTAATAGTATTTGTAATTTATTGGTATCGCTAACTTTTCCGTGGTATTCTAAAAAGAAATTACTGACTTTATTTAAATATGGTACACAGTCTTTCACCACTTCAAATTCTGCACCTTCTATATCCATTTTTAAAAAATCAATATTATCGTATGCTTGTAATAGATTAGAAAGTTTAATTGTTTTAACCAAATTAGTTCCGCTTCCAGAATTATCAATATGGCTTGCTTCAGAACCTTTACTATCAAATGAAATAAATCCATCTTCAATCCAAACTGCTGCTTGGTGAAGCGTAACATTTGTAAAATTATTTTGAGTGATGTTTTTATTCAATACCTCAATTAAATGCTCGTCTGGTTCAAATGCTATGATTGTTGCGTTTGGGTAGATCGATTTAAAATAAATGCAACTCATGCCAATATTGGCGCCGCAATCAAGAATAATAGGGGATGTTGTATTGCAATCAAACCTATAAATTTCGCTATTAAAAATTTCTTTATATGTTTTAACCACTTCGTATGGTCGAATATAAGAGAGTTTGAAATTATTGAAATGGCGGGTTTTTATAGAGGTATCTTCTTCATTTTTAAGTATCCGTTCTGTAAGCCAAGGGATATTTTTAAAGCGTTGAATAGGCTTTTTATTTAGTATTCTTTTTGCAATGCCATTCAGTATATTTGTAATCAATTTCATAAAAAAGTAATAGTTAATGAATTCGCCGCTGATTTCTATTTGTATTCCTGCTTATAAAAAGCCTGAATATGTATTGCGATGTATCCAATCTATACAGAAACAAACTTATAAAGCGGTTGAAATAATCATTTCAGACGACTCTCCTAATCAGGATATGAATGTAGCAATAAATTCTTATACTTCGGAATTGAACATTCACTATTACCACAATTCCCCGGCACTAAAAAGCCCTGCTAATTGGAACAATGCTATCAATAAAGCGTCTGGCGATTACTATATGCTAATGCACCAAGATGATTGGTTTAATAGTGACAATGCATTAGAAATTTATTTAAATACTTTTTTAAATAACCCTACAGTCAATTTTGTTTTTTGTAGGAATACAGCCATTCAGCCCGATGGCGAAATAATTACTTTACAAGCAATACCTTCTTTGCTAAAAGAAATGAGCCAAAAACCTAATCATATTTTAAGGGCAAATGTAATTGGCCCTCCAAGTAATGTAATGTTGAAAGCGGGTACAGATGTACGTTATGAAGAAAAATATATTTGGTTGGTTGATGTAGATTATTATGTTCAATTATTAAATAAAGGATATCGTTATGTGTATCTAGATCAACACTTGGTAAGCATTGGTTTGCACGAAGACCAAACCACTGTTTATTGCAGAAATAATGAAGACGTGATAGTGCGTGAGAATATACATTTTGCAACTAAAATTGGCAATGGTGCTTTCAAGGATATTTTAATATTCGATTACTACTGGCGCTTATTGCGTAATTATAAAATTAGAAGTATTCAAGCGCTAGTTCAAATGGGAGTTAATGAATTGGATATTTTGCCAGTTATTAAAAAAATGCTAGTATTTCAAACACATTTTTCGTTGTCTATTTTAAAAATAGGAATAGTTTCTAAAATATTCATGACGTATAACTATTTGGTTAGGCCACGTAATTAGCGTGGCATTTTTTACACTTAATTAAGGTTTAAATACTTTATCAAATTCGCTTGCAACAATAGTATTTGTTATTATCCTTATCTTCATATTGCTTATTTAATCAAGTAGTACATTCATGCAATTATCCATTCTTATTGTAAATTATAAATCTAGTCGCTTTATTAGTGACTGTCTACATTCTGCAGATGCAGCATTGTTGGCTAACCAACAAGTAGAATGGATTGTGATTGATAATTGTTCGGGTGATGATAGTAAATCCTTTTTAACCACTGCATTTCCTTTTATAAAGTGGGTAGATATGGGCTATAATGCAGGTTTTGCACGTGCCAATAATGCAGGTATGCGTTTAGCACTGGGAGAGAATATTTTATTGTTAAACCCCGACACTTTATTGTTGCCAGGATCAATTGAAGCATGCTTAACAAGATTTAAGGCATCGGATCATGTAGCTTGTGGCGTACAGTTAGTACACAAAAATTTAATGCCACAATTTTCGGGTAGTTATTTTATGAAAGGAGGAATCAATCACCTCTTGCCATTACCTTATTGGGGAGGATTACTGAAACAATTAGCAGGTTTTTTAAAAACAGAAAAACCGGCTATTATTACTGCTACTGCCGAACAAAATTTAGACTGGATTAGTGGCGCTTTTTTAATGGTTAAAAAATTGGCTATTGAAAATATTGGAATGATGGATGAAGACTTTTTTTTATACGGAGAAGAAGTAGAGTGGTGTAGTCGTTTAAGAAAATTGGGAACCATTTGTATTTATGGTGATATTAAAATTATTCATTTAATAGGAGAGACCATAAAAGATGCAACCAATGCAATAGATAATAGTTATACTAATTTATACGATAAAAAAGCCAGACAATTAATACTGTCTAATCATGTAAGAATTAGAAAACAATATGGGATATTTTGGTTTTTGTTTCAATTGCTTAATTATACTTGGGCAATACCTTTTGCATTGATTGTTAGTTTTTTTAAACATTTACTAGAATTAAAAAATCCGTTTTTGGAATTTGCAAATATTGCCAGTCTTTTTAGAAATGTACTTGAAGTTTGGAAACTAAGTTTCACTATCATTGCCAATAAAAAACATTTTTACAAATGTATTTAAGCGATGGTCTTTAAAATTAATAGTTCAATAGCCCTTTTAAAGCGTCAATTCTAAATTGAATAATGGGCCAAGATTTTGCGGGAGTGAATTGTAATGCATATTTAATTGCTAATATAATAGCAGCACCCAATTTAAAAATATACTCAGCAATTTTTTGAAAATATGCTTTTTGCGAAATGTTTTTTGTTCGCGTTCTTTCTCCTCTACCTATACCACTAGCAACACGATACAGGTATTCTGCGGTTAGTTTTTTTACTTCTACCACATGATATACCACAATGGATGGATCGTAATAAATAGTATGTCCTAAGGATAGTATTTTGTAAAACAATTCTTTGCCCTCTCCCCCAATTCGAAGTGTGCCAACTACGCCTGGTAATGCGGTATTAAAACCTGCAATTGTTTCAAAGATTTCTTTGCTTACAATCATGTTCGATTCTAAAGGATATTTGCCTTTTTCAAACGCTTTGGCTATTGGGGCATAATCGAAATTTCCTACTAAAGAAGAAACATAGTAACTCATCCATTTGGGCTCGGTGGGAATATATTTTGGTATAATTCTACCACCAAAACCAACAATACTAGGATGCAGTTTAATATGCGCTAGAATATTTTCTACAAAATTGGGTGTGGCAACAGCATCGTCATCCATAAAACAAAACCAGTTCCCTTTAGCCAATTCAGCTCCTTTGTTTCTTGCAAAAGAGGCACCCTGATTGGTTTCTGTTGCATAAGTAAATTGGCCATTCGGATGTACTAACCGCCATTTTGCATACACATCAGTAGTGCCATCAGTAGAATTATTATCTACTATAATTGCTTCGAAATTATTCATTCCTACCGATTGCTCATACAGGCTTGTTAGTGCCTGACCTATATAATCGGCTCTGTTATAACTACAAATAATAATACTTAATTGCATTGTATTATTATTTGCTAGCTTTTATTATAGGACTATTTTTTACAGCAAATGCTGCCATTCCAATTAACAATCCCCATATTAAAAATGAGGCAATAGAAGAGGCTTTTTTAGCAGTGCTAATAGAACTTGGTGCAAATTCAAATCGAATATTGTGTGCACCAGGATTAACCACTAATCCCCTTAGTACATAGTTGGTTTTAACTATTGGTGTTTCTTTGTCGTCTACAAAAGCTTTCCATCCTAAACGATAGTATACTTCACTAAATACTGCGAACTGTTTTTTGCTAGAATTACTTTTATACAACAATTCGTCATTCTTATTCTCAACCAAACTAATACTAGCAGTACTATCAAATTGTAAATTATTTAAATCAGCAATTTGATCTTTTTCTTCAACAATAGCAGTATCCTTAGGATTAAAATTGCTTAAGCGTTTCATAACCGAAGCGGCATTTTTTTCAACCTGAATTCCTTTTACAAACCATACACTTCCTAATGCGCCTTTATTTGGAATAGTATCATTTGCTATATTTCCAGAAATTACATATTTAGTATTCATCATGTCTATTGTAGGCATGCAATTTGGAAATTGGTACCATTGGTTCTCAATCAAGTCTTGATAGATATTTAATTTGGCTGGGTTGTATCCACCAACAGTTTTGTGGTGATAGGCTATTAGTGCACCTCCATTAAAGGCATTTTGAATACCGTATCTAATGTCTAAAACCCTATAATCGCTTGTGTCTTTTTTCAAAGCAATATCTATAGGCGTTAAAGCAAATGCATTTTCATTTTCGGTTGCTTCTAAAAAATTATCGGGTTTTAAATATTTTACATTCACTTGAAATAAGTCAATCATGCTTAGTAGCCCAATACCCACTAAAAGAATTGTTTGATTGATGATTTTTTTAAAGGACAATACCAATAAAGCTATAATCAATACTAGAAATACAATTAGTTTTAATAGATCACCTTCAATTAATGTTTTTCTATCTGTAGCAATTGCTTTCACTAAATCATTAACAGGAACTTCAAATGCTGCTTTTTGATTGGCATCTGGAATTTGAGCTATTTGTGTAATTAAACGCTTTTCATTATCACTTCTAAAATCACTTGTAAAATAGATAGTCATTACACTTAAAAGAATAAACGCAAATACTATAAAACTTGGTTTATACTTTTCAAAAATATCCTTTAAACTTTTTTCGGATGCAATTGCTGCCATTCCGTACAAAGACATTATTCCTAGTAATAATGTAGGAATAATTAAAATCATACTTGGTGCTCTGAATTTATTATAAAGGGGTAAATGGTTTAGCATGAAAACATTAAAGGATTCAAAAAAGGAGCCCCATGCCAATAGTAATGAAAAGCTAACTGCGGCTGCAATCCACCACCTGTGCTGGTTTGAAGAAACAGAAAATCCCATAATGGCAAACAAACAAATAATTAAACCCATATAAGGGGGGCCTGAAGTAAAGCCAATTCCTCCCCAATAAAATTGAATATAAGATTGCAATTGTTGTGCAACTTGTGGTTGCATTTGTTGCAATGTTTCAATTGCTTTTGATTTTTCAGGTTCAATTACATTAGGATCACTAGAACCTCCATAAATATTTGGGAACATTAATACCAGTGCCTCCGATTTAAAAATACTATAACTTAATGCATAGTCTTTATTAAGTCCGGTGGCTGTTGTTTTGCTGTCTTTTGTAGTAAGTACACTTCCGCCGCGAATAGATTCTTTTCCATACTCATAAGTACTTATAAGCATGGGTGCATTAACCGCAATCCCTAAAGCGCCAGCAACTAAAGCCAATCCAAAACTTGTAATAATTTGTTTGTATTGTTTTGCTTTTATCCACTGAATTAAAAAATATACCGACATGAAAAACACAATAATAATGCCGTAGTATGTTATTTGTAAGTGATTGGCTTGAACAAATAAAGCGGTTGATATGGACACTAAAGTTGCACCCAATAAATATTTCTTTTTAAACAGCAATAAAATTGATCCTATAAAAAATGGCAAATACCCAATTGCGTGCATTTTGGTCATATGCCCAACCGAAATAATAATTGGATTATACGTTGCATAACTATAGCCCAAAGCGCCAATAATACTAATGATGGTATTGAATCCTAACACTTGTGCTAAAAAGTAAAAACAAAGGCTGGCTAAAAAGAATAAGCCAATTGGTTCGGGTAGCCTTAGTGTCATTATTAAATCTAATGTACCAATGGTATAATCGTTTGCTGGAATACCCGTAATTTGGTAAGTGGGCATACCTCCAAACATATTCTTAGTCCAAAGAGGGGTATGTCCATATTTTGCTTTATATTCTAAAGCATCTTGCGCCATGCCTTTCCATTGTGTTACATCTGATTGTTGTAGCACTTTCCCTTCTAATGCAGGCCTACAATAAATAATAGCTACTAATGCAAAAATAACAATAGCAATAAGGTGTGGTAAAGCAGACTTGAAATACGACTTCAACATGTTTATTTATTTATAAGAATAAAACTACAAAAAAAATGGGTTATATGGCAATTGGATTATAGTATAGAATGTTATTACTTAATGGATTCTATTGCTTTATGCACAATATTGTTCCAATTAAAATCAGTAAAAAAAATAAGCGGGGTCTTATTGGTCAATTTATTTTTATAATCAACCATGGCTTGCGCAAAATGCTGCCAGTCGTAATCGGCAATTAACTGAATCTTTTCCCCCGCATATTTGGTATCAATTCCTTTTGCCCCTGTTGTAGCAGAAATGATGTTTTGGTTATTAGATAAGGCTTCAACTAATTTTGTTTTCACGCCATTGCCTAAGGTTACAGGGTTTATAAAGCAATCTGTTCCTTTAAAATAGAGATTAATATCTGGCACAAATCCTTCATAGATTATTTGTGGGTATTGAATAAGTACTTTTTCCCAACGCGCTGTAATTCTATTGCCACAAATAAAAATTCGATAGTTTAAATCTGTTTTATCTAGTCGGGGTATTATTTCATTGATGATGATGCGGATAGCGTCGGTATTGGGCAAATAGTCAAGCGTCCCGTTAAATAAAAAAAGTTTGATTTTGTCATTTAATTGGTGCTTGTTTTGTAGCGATTTTTTACAGGCCAAACGATCGGCATTACTAGGGGCTTCGGTATTATTTATTCCATACAATATAGTGGTACATTTTGAAGATTGTATTCCCCAATTTTCAATCATCCATTCTTGGTCTGAAGGAGAGGAGAACCATAAATACTGGGCTTTCCGGCATACCCATTTTTCGTAGAATAGGTAAATCCACCACCAACTTTTTTGCATGTCTCTAAAACGAAATGATTCAATATTATGCATGCGCAAAACCAGATTGGTTTTTGTGAACTTCTTTAAAATCAAACCTAACCAACCAAAATAGGAATGTTCAACAATAATGGTATTAATTTCCTTTGTTTTAATAATTTTAACCAAGCGGTAAATATAGCGGAGGTTTAATATTCCAATCCAATGGTTGTACAAAAAATTTTGGATATCAATTTTGTTATTGCCTAATGTAGTTACATTCTCTTTTGCAACAGCCAGTGTAATATTTGATTCATTAGATAAAGCGTCATAAAATGAGGCAATACATTTCTGTCCACCCATTAGTGCTGGTAAAACACGGTAGGATATCAAGGCTAATACTGCCATTTTTTTCATACTTTCATTTTAAGCTATTAGCAAATTAATGCTATTTTGAATCAATTTTTTTTATGCGGAAGCTTTTATTTCTAGAACGACTCACTTTAATAAGCAATATCTTATTTATTGTATGCCTAATTATGCAAAGAACCCAAGATATTATACCTAGTCAAGATATTAAGGGCATCATTATCGTGTTGGGTTGGTTCTTGTCGCCGTTTCTTAACCTAACGGCGAACATTTGGCTGGGTGTTTTGTTAGTGAAAAAGCAACCCAACCAAATACCTGTTTGGTTAGCAATAACCAATCTTTTGTTTTTATTTATTGAATTTTTTAAACATTTCATATTAACCTAATGATGCATTCTATTTTAAAAGACAAACCCACTAAACTCTTTATTAGTATTGCTGCTTTTTTTGTTGCCAATGCCTTAATTGCTGAATGTATTGGTGGTAAAATATTTTCCTTAGAAAAATTGTTTGGCGTTCCAGGCACTAACTTTAGTTTATTTGGACAGTCTGGATTGTCCTTTAATTTAACTTGTGGTGTATTACTTTGGCCTTTAGAATTTATTATTACAGATATAGTGAATGAATATTATGGACCCAAAGCTGTTAGGCGTATAAGTTTTATTGCTATTGCACTAATTTCTTATGCGTTTATTATGTTTTATTTTGCCATGAAAATTCCTCCTGCAGACTTTTGGATAGGTTCTAAAACCAATGCAGGAATAGCAGATATGCAGGTGGCTTTTGGCGGTATTTTTGGCCAAGGCATGTGGATTATTTTAGGAAGTTTAACCGCCTTTTTGGTTAGCCAAATTGTAGACGTAACTGTGTTTCATAAAATCAAAGAAATAACCGGAGAAAAATGGGTTTGGTTGCGTGCAACTGGCTCTACGGTTGTGTCTCAGCTAATTGATAGTTTTGTGGTTTTATTTATTGCGTTTAAAATTGGCAACGACTGGAGTTGGCAATTGGTGTTGGCAATATGCCTTGTGAACTATGCCTATAAATTTACCATAGCCATTGTATTAACCCCTTTAATTTATTTGATTGAAAAATGGATTGAAAATTATTTGGGGCATGAGACTGCTAAAAAAATGAAATTAGCAGCCATGGGAAAGGATCAATAATATTCACTAATATAACTGCTGAGTTAAAAAGCTATTTACAAAGAATTGTGCTTCTTACCGTTTGCACCCATTTTTGTTTTGAGCAATTGAATCACCACTTTGTCTATAGGTAAAGACATGTCGTTTTCTGTTAGGTCATTCCAATGAATCCAACGAAATACTTCTGCTGTTTGGGTATTGTCAGCAATTTGATTGGGTTTAAAATCAAATGGAATGGTTTTTGTTTCTAAATTAATAGGCCCATTTGCTGTTACTGCATAGTAAATCGAAATGATTTGGTCTATATTGTTGAAGGCAGATATTTGAAAAAAATCGGTAGTGTAAATATGCTCGCCAATAGTTACGTCTAAACTAGTTTCTTCTAGGAATTCGCGTTTTAAACAGTCTCTAGTTCCTTCTCCTATTTCTAATCCACCACCTGGTAATTTGGTAAAAAAATTTCCACGAATAAATTCATCTGCAACCAATAATCGGTGTTGCTCATCAAACAAAATGCCATAAACTCGAACATTAAAAAGTGCCATTGGTAATGATTTTATTGCAATTGATTAAATATTAATGACTCCTTTAAATACAAATTCAGCAGGGCCGCAAAGCCAGATATTTGAAAAATTGTCTTCGCCATTTTTTTCGAATTCTACCGCCAAGTGTCCGCCCTTGGTTTGCACTTCAATTCTATTAAATCCATTTTCATTGTGGGCAAATACCAATGCTGCCGCAGTAACGCCAGTGCCACAACTAAAAGTTTCATCTTCTACACCTCTTTCATAGGTTCGAACAATAATTTTATTGTCGGTAGTTTCTACAAAATTCACATTAATGCCTTTTTCTTGAAACTGTTTGCTGTAACGTATTTCCTGGCCTTGTTGAAATACATTGGTATCCATCACATGTTCAACTTGTTTTACAAAATGGGGCGAACCTGTATTTAATACTGCATCGCCATGATAGTCTTCAATTTTATCAACGTCTAGCATTTTTAAATGCACCCATCCGTGTTCGCCTATTTCTGCTAGGTGTTCTCCATCTACAGCCATAAATCGAAAACTTGTTTGGTTTATGCCTTGGTCTTTTGCAAATTGCACCAAACACCTGCCACCATTGCCACACATGCTACTTTGTCGGCCATCGGAATTATAATATTTCATTTCAAAATCATATCCTTCCAAACTATTCAATAACATGAGCCCATCAGCGCCAATACCAAATCGTCTATCACAAATATGCTTTACTTGCGCTTCAGATAAATTAATATTTCCTGCTCGGTTATCCATAATAACAAAGTCATTTCCTGTTCCTTGGTATTTAAAAAAATCAAGTGCCATAGTGCTTGCCATTAAATATTATTTTCTACAATTGTTGCTAGTGCTTTTATGATTAAATTTTCTACCGCTGCTCCGCCATCTTTGCTAAATTCTTTTGTGATTCTGTTGGCAACAATAGCATTCAAACTTAAACTATTATGCCCAAGTAATCTTCCTAAACCATACATAGCACTCGTTTCCATTTCAAAATTGGTAATCCGATGATTGCCATATCTAAATCCAGTAAAACGATCAATTAAATCAGGATTAGCCAAGCCTAAACGAAGCACCCTTCCTTGAGGACCATAAAATCCAGGAGAGGTAACCGTAATGCCTTGGTGGAATCCTGTTACAAAATGTTTTAAAACACTTGTACTTGCTGCAGCAATATAGGGTGAAGCATGTTTGTTGTCTAATTGTGTGTGTGCAACAAATTCGCGTAGTAAATAATTTTCTTCTTCATTATTTTTTTGTCTATAAAAATTAAGCAAATTGTCTATGCCTAATCCATGTGTACTTGCCACAAAACTATCTACCGGAATATCTGCTTGTAATGAGCCCGAAGTACCAAAACGTATAATGGTTAACGGAGTTAGTGTTGGCTTAATGGTTCTGCTTTCAAAATCAATATTTACTAATGCATCTAGTTCATTAAATACAATATCAATATTATCAGTACCAATGCCAGTAGAAACAACAGATAGTCGCTTAGAGCCAATAGTTCCTGTATGGGTAATAAATTCTCGGTGCTGAAACTGGCTCTCTATATGATCGAAATGTTTACTTACTGCGGCAACTCGGTCTGGATCGCCCACTGTAATAATGGTACTAGCCAATTCCTCGGGGCGAAGGTTTAAATGGTATACTGCACCACGACTATTGATAATTAATTCACTTTCTGCAATCCGGTTCATATAGTAAGATTAGACAACAAATTTCGGGTTTTAAGATTTAGAATTTTAATTTTCCTTTGTTTACTATATTTTCGCAGTCGCTTACTTGAAAAAGGAGGTAGATTTACCCTTTAAAAGTAAGAATTGGTCTTGTGGCCGAGTGGCTAGGCAGAGCTCTGCAAAAGCTTCCACAGCGGTTCGAATCCGCTCGAGACCTCCTAAATAAGGATTACATTGCTGTAGTCCTTATTTTTTTGCCCTATCTAAATTTAGTAGTCAAGTTTATGAAATACACCCAAATAATTGGCTTAATTGCCGCTTTAGCCTTGATTTTCATCTGTTTTATCCCTTGGGTATACATTCCCTCTTTGCAGGTTTATTTGAGTGGGATAAATGGAAAAGCCAGCCTAGAACTCAATTTTGGTAGCCAGGTAAAATCGCATGGATTTTTAGTGCTTTTAATGGGAGTTTGTTTTTTGGTACCCAGGGTTTGGGCAAAAAGGCTGAATGTGTTTCTTGGCGCCATCAACTTATCATGGGCTTTTAAAAACTTCATCATTTTTTCAATGTGCCGCGCCGGTGACTGCCCCGAAAAGCAAATAGGCCTTTATTTATTAATTGTTTTCTCTGTTATTTTATTAGTTGCGAGTCTATTTCCTAAATTAGCATTAAAGAAATAAACCCGCAAACTGCTAACCATTATCCAATGCTAAGTAATGAATGATGGATAATATCTACCGATTCAAGAATTTGTGTTTTAGTAATAATTAATGGGGGAGCGAATCTAATTTTATCGCCATGCGTTGGTTTGGCTAATAATCCATTTTCTTTTAGTGCCAAACAAAGATCCCAAGAAGCGTCTGGATTTTCGTGTTGAATAACAATTGCATTCAGCAAGCCTTTTCCACGAATAGTTGTAATTAAAGGCGAATTTAGTTTGGCTAATTCGTTGCGAAATAATTCACCCATTATAGTGGCATTCTCCGCCATATTTTCATCTTTCAAAACTTGTAATGAAGCCATTGCAACTGCACATGCCAAAGGGTTTCCGCCATAGGTAGAACCATGTTCACCTGGATGAATATTCATCATTATATGATTGTCTGCTAACACTGCAGAAACGGGCAGCGTTCCACCACTAAGGGCTTTTCCTAAAATTAAAATATCGGGCCGCACGCCTTCGTGATCGCAAGCCAGCATTTTACCAGTGCGCGCCAATCCTGTTTGAATTTCATCGGCAATAAACAAAACATTGTATTGGTTGCAAAGTTTTCTAACGCCAGTTAAATAGCCTTCATTGGGTAGTACAACGCCTGCCTCACCTTGTATTGGCTCAACCATAAAAGCAGCCACATTGCCGTCTTGTAATGCTTTTTCTAGTGCAATTAAATCGTTGTATGGAACCAATTCAAATCCTGGCATAAACGGACCAAAACCTTTGTAACTACTAGGATCTGTTGACGATGAAATAGCAGCCAATGTGCGTCCCCAAAAATTGCCTTCTGCAAAAATTATTTTGGCTTGATTTTCTGGTACATTTTTTTTGGTGTAGGCCCAACGTCTTGCCAATTTAATAGCCGTTTCGCCACCTTCAACACCAGTGTTCATTGGTAACACTTTATCATACCCAAAATACTGTGTAATAAATTTCGAATATTCGCCTAGTAAATTATTATGAAAAGCCCTAGAAGTAAGGGTTAATTGCTGTGCTTGTTTTACTAGTGCAGCAATAATGGTAGGATGGCAGTGTCCTTGGTTTACAGCCGAATAGCCGCTTAAAAAATCATAGTATTTTTTGCCATCAACATCGTATAAAAAAACACCTTCGCCTCTTTCTAAAACAACAGGTAATGGATGGTAATTGTGTGCGCCAAATTGGTCTTCGGTAGCTAAATATGCAGCAGCGCGCTCAGACAATGCAGAGTGGTTCATGAAAGTTCAATTAAAAATTAAGTATTGCAAGAAAAGGCCATCAAAAAACTACCTACAAGGTCAAGTGCATTTGACTATTTTTCGCCAATCCTTCTAGTGAAAAGAAGTATCAGCAACAAGGATGATCGAGAAAATCAAGATTAAGCTGTAAGAAATGCATAATGATAAATTCGGTGCCAAGTTACGATTTCTATGGCATTATGTAAACATCCCCTTATTTTCGTACAAATTATCAGTTTGTTAGTACCAAGTGTTGCAATTGTTATTTTAAATTATAATGGTAGAAAGCATTTAGAAAACTTTTTGCCTTCAGTGCTTGCGTCTACCTATGCTAATAAACGCATTATAGTTGCAGACAATGGCTCTACAGATAATTCAATAGCATTTTTAAAAGACAATTTTAGTTCAATAGAAGTATTGCGCAATAGTACTAATGAAGGATTTGCTGGTGGCTATAACTGGGCCTTGAAAGGGCTAGAGTCAGACTATTATGTATTATTAAATTCCGATGTATCTGTTACACCAGGCTGGATAGAGCCAATTATTCGCTTGATGGAATCCGATAAAAACATTGCTGCATGTCAACCCAAATTATTGTCTTATTCAAATCCGCAATTATTTGAATATGCAGGTGCAGCAGGTGGTTGGATAGATGCTTTTGGTTATCCATTTTCTAGGGGAAGGGTGTTTGATGTTTGTGAATTAGATACCAACCAATACAATAACACCCAACAAATATTTTGGGCATCTGGGGCATCAATGTTTGTTCGCGCCAATATTTACGCAGAACTAGGCGGCTTAGATGCTAGTTTCTTTGCCCATCAAGAAGAAATTGACCTTTGTTGGAGAATGCAATTAGCAGGTTATACCATTTTTGCCTGTCCAGAATCGGTTGTGTACCATTTAGGAGCAGGAACTTTACCTAGGGGAGGAAGAAAGGTTTTCTTGAATTTCAGGAATAATTTAATCATGATGTGCAAAAATCTTCCTTGGCAAGAAGCCATTTGGAAATTGCCAGTACGCTTTATTTTGGATGCAATTTCGGCATGGAAAGGATTGTTAACTGGCGATACTGCTTTTTTTACTGCTATTATGCGTGCACATTTCGCTTTATTTTATTGGATGGTACAAACTAGGCCTTCTCGTCAATATCCTCGCAAACCATTGTTAGAACTAGGTGGCGTGTACCAAGGATCGGTGGTTTGGCAATATTTTATGAAGAAGAAAACTAGTTTTAAGGAAATAGTTGGAAAATAGGTTTCATAATTTGCAGATGAATCCTATTTTTGCAACGCAATAGAAAAATATGTCAAACGAAATTAACCACACTTCAGAAAAAGACTTCACCAAAAATTGGGTAAGTTCTTCTAGGTTTTTATTTTATTTACAAGTGTTTTGTATTCTGTCTTTTGTTTTAGGTGGATGTTACCGTATGTATCACCAAAGATATCCCGGAAAGCCAGACATTGAAATTCAGAGTAGTACAAAGTACACACCTGAATATAAGTAATTTTTGAAAAAAAATTTTGTCAGGAACTTCAGAATGCTATTTTTGCACTCCTAATTTAGTTCTTTACAACAATATACAACCGCGAAAGTAGCTCATTTGGTAGAGCACGACCTTGCCAAGGTCGGGGTGGCCGGTTCGAGCCCGGTCTTTCGCTCCAAGTCCCGTCCCGCATAGGCGGATCGGGCTTTTTTTTTGAGAACGCCCTGGTGGTGGAACTGGTAGACACGCAGGACTTAAAATCCTGTCTTCAGCAACGGAGGTGCGGGTCCGATTCCCGCCTGGGGCACGAATCGACAAAAACCTTAAGTGAATAGCTTAAGGTTTTTTTGTGCCTATTATTTTTTGGTAGATGAAATAAAAAAGGGAAGTAGACTATTCGTATTGATAAGCAATTTTACCAAGTATTTTATTCTCTTGATCGTAACAGGTTTCCATTAATTTTAATCCCTTGTTATTGTAACTGTATTTCCAAACAATATATTTTCCTCCTGTAGATACTTGTGTCATTTGTTGGATCCTTGCATTACTATCATATTCATACACATAAATAGGAACTAATTTTTTGGCTCTTGTATTGTATTGTACAATATCAGTTAACTGGTTGGCAGCATTATAATAGTAATAATAAGTGTCTATTTCTTTTTGCTTTTTTTTCCAGTGTTCTTCAACTACATTTCCTTTTTCATCCAATACCAATAAGGCTTCGGTGGTATCGGCATTGTTTTTAATTTTTAATACACTCAACAATTGGCCGTTAGCCATGTATTTCCACTCTCTTGTTTCGTTCGACTTATATTTTACACTGGTATCTCCAGAATTTAAAATGAGTTGTTTTAATTGTCCTTTTTCATTGTATGCATATTCCATTTTATTGTCAATGCCATTACTAAAGGATTGTGTTTTTTTCAATTTGCCAAGTTCAAAAAAACTGGTTACTTGGTTTTTCTTTCCAGTAATTGTACTTGAAATGGTTACGAGTTTTTTTCCGTCGATGCTTAAAGTTTGTTCTAATGAAAATCCTTCAGTTGGCGTATTGTCTTGTTCAAAACTTGTGGCAACAATTTTCTTTACTTTATTAGCACGTAAAGCCTGGTAATTCTGGTTGCTTTGCTGTGTGGCAATTATATCATTAAAATAGTATTGCCCATAACCTACACCACTAAATAAAACGGCTAACAGCACCAATAAAACTTTCATACTTCTCATTTGGTATCAAATGTACAGGTAGCTGAAACAAAATTCAAATTATGCGGTATTTAAAATTGTGGCCTAAAGCCTAGAGTTCTGTATTTTTAGTGGAACGTTAACAGCAAAAACGTATTAAAACTTTATATGGAACCAGTAGCCAACAGTTTTTTAGCCTTAGTAAAAATAATGGATGAGTTAAGGGCGCAATGTCCTTGGGATAAAAAGCAAACCATCCATACACTTAGGCCTTTAACCATAGAGGAAACCTACGAGTTGGCAGATGCCATTACAGACAACGACTGGAAAGGAGTGAAAGAAGAATTAGGCGATTTATTATTGCACTTGCTTTTCTATGCAAAAATTGGGTCCGAAGAAAATAAATTCACCTTACAAGAAGTGATTGAAGGCATTAGCGCCAAGTTAATTCATCGACATCCACATATTTATAGCGATGTAAAAGTGGCTGATGAAGAAGAAGTAAAACGTAATTGGGAAAAATTAAAAATAAAAGAAGGTAAAACATCTGTGCTAGGAGGGGTGCCTCCATCGTTACCTGCTATTGTAAAAGCCACCAGAATTCAAGAAAAAGCAAAGCAGGTAGGTTTTGAATGGGATAATAAAGAAGATGTTTGGGCCAAGGTTAAAGAAGAAATGGATGAGTTGCAAGAAGCGATTCAAACAAAACAACAAGCAGATATAGAAGAAGAATTTGGAGATGTTTTATTCAGTTTGGCAAATTATGCACGGTTTTTGCAAGTAGATGCAGAAGGTGCTTTGGAAAAAACGAATAAAAAGTTCATTCGCCGTTTTCAAGAGATGGAAAAAATTGCCATTGCAGCAGGAAAGTCATTGTCTGAAATGACTTTATTAGAAATGGATAGTATTTGGAATGAGGTTAAACAAAAAATGAAACAAAATTGATAGCAACACTTAAAAGAAGTATTTACAAACACGGCTACTTGATTATCACAGCAGCCTGGTTGTATACGCTATCTTTTATTTTTATTAATTATTGGAGTTACAATGCCTCGCCACAAAAAGTAAAAGCAAACCTCGAGCAAAAGCTTTCGGTTAATGAAAAAAAAATCGAGTCTTATTTTGCAGATACTGCTTTGTTGAAAAACCTATTGCAAGATTCATTAACAGGCACTAAGAAAAAAATAATATCAGATGGGTTTGGGTTCTTTGTTTATGAGTCAGTTCCTAGCAATAACAATCAACTAGTTTTTTGGAATAACAATACTTCCAATATTGGGTTTAATGAATTGAACCAGCCTGATGGCGCCTATTTTGTGAATCACCAAAATGGGGCATTTGAATACCTTATTCGTAGGGTGATAATTGAAAAAAAATTACTCAAATTGGTGGCTTTAATTCCTATAAGATGGAGTTATTTTATTGAGAATAAATACTTGCAGTCTAGTTTTGATGGTTTTCCAGAACTCAATAAACAATATGAAATAAGTGTTGATAGTAGCGCATTGCCTGTTTTTAATAGTACAGGCATTGAACTGTTTAAAATTAAATTAAAGGAAGGAAAGTCTTTTATTGCTTATGATAGCATTACCATTTTTTTAAGAACACTTGCAATTATACTGTTGTTGTTTTTTTTACATGCAATTGCAGAAGAAATTGTACAGGCAAAAGGCTTTTCCAAAGGCTTTCTTGCCTTATTGGCAACGGTCATTTTGCTGAGAGCCCTTTCTTACCAATTTTCTATTCCGTTTGATTTTGCAAAAGTCCCTTTGTTTGACCCATCTATTTATGCGGCTAGTAGTATTCATCCATCACTAGGAGACCTTTTGGTGAATTCGGTATTGCTTTTTTGGTTGGTGAATTTCTATCAAAAAAACAACAGGCAATCATTGTATAATTACTTATCAATAAAAATGCCAGAGCAATTTATTTATGGCTGCTCTATTTTTATTATAACAATTATTGGTTTATGGGAAGGCAATCTAATAACAAGTTTGGTAAAGGATTCAAAGATTTCTTTTGATAGTACCAATTTTTTTAGCCTAAGCATTTATACCGTTATTGCTTTTGTGGTGCTTTGCTTTTTGGTATTATTTTTCTACTATATTTCTCAATTACTTTTAAAGCAATCCATTGTAAATAAACAGCCGGTTTTTCATCAACTAATTGTAGCTACACTTACTGGTTTTGTTTATTTTATTCTATTTGTAAAAGCAAACGATACGGTGCTGAATATGGTTATTTTGGCCTGGATACTATTGTATATATTCATTTTAAATGTTCGTAAAAAAGACATTCAGGTACCTTTAACGCAGTCTGCTTTTTTTATATTTTGGGTATTGTATTTTGCCATGTCGATTGCAACAATTGTAATGTATGAAAACACAATTGTAGAACAAGCACAGCGAAAAAAGATAGCTGAAAAACTGGCACTACAAACAGATCCTTCTGGCGAAAACCTATTAAATATTGCTGCAGCAAATATTGATGATGCATTTCTATCAAATAACTATTATAGGTTTCAAATTGAGGCTTTAAATAAATATTTAAAAGACAGTTTAATTAACGAAAATTTTTCGGGGTATTTAAATAAGTACGATACCCGAATTTATACTTACGATTCTTTGTATAGGCCAATCTTTAATGAAGATGCTACTACTTACGCTTCCATAAAATCAATCATTTTAAATCAAGCCAAACAAACCGTTATTGCAGGATTATTTAGCTTCGAAAATACGCAAGGAGGATTTAGTTTTTTATACCAAAAAGAAGTTAAAGAAGGCTCATTTATTAAAGGATATTTATATGTGCTGATTAAATCTAAGCGCTATAAAAGTGAAGCATTGTATCCTGAGCTGTTTAATCAAACACAAGACCTGCCCTCCGATTTAAATACCAATTATGCATATGCTGTTTATAGCAAAGGCAGGTTAATTAATCATTTTAATAATTATGATTTTCCTTCGCAATTAAATGAAGCAAAATTCCCTGGCTTTGAAAATACATTTAAGCAAGTTGGTAATTTTAGTGAACTCTGGTATAATAGTGGGAATAGGAAATTGGTGCTAGTGGTTAAAAAAAGTAATTGGTTATTAGAATCCATTACTTTGTTTGCCTATTTATTTTGTTCATTTTTATTAATTATTTTTCTTTTCCAAGGAACAAGCTTTTTGCTTGCATCTAGGTTTAGATGGGCGCAGTTAAAACTGGCTTTTCGTTTTAATATTCGGTCGCAAATTCAAGCAACCATTTTATTTTTAAGTCTGTTTTCATTTATTGTAATAGGAATAGCAACCATTTCTTTTTTCATCCTTCGATTTAATAGAAATAACGAAGAGCGCTTGTCGAAGTCTATTCAAGTAATGGCCAATGAAATTGACACCCATGTAAAAATGCAATTTTCTACTACAGCTGCAACTGCTGTTTATCATATAACTGAAGTAGCAGATTTAGAAAAAAAGATTGCTGAAATTTCAGATTCACATAATGTTGATATAAATTTTTATGATACAAAAGGTTCTTTACAAATTTCAACCCAACCATATATTTATAACAAGCATTTATTAAGCGAACAGATGCATCCCATTGCATTTTTTGAATTGCACCACAATAAAAGCATTCGATTTATTCAATCAGAACAAGTAGGGCTTTTTACTTATTTAAGTATTTATGTGCCATTATTAGATGCCAAAGGGAACGCTTATGCTTATTTAAATATTCCTTATCTTAATTCGCACACCGAATTAACCCAAGAAATTTCTGGATTCTTAGCCACACTAATTAATTTAAATGCATTTATATTTTTAATAGCAGGTGCAATAGCATTTTTACTTACCAATAGAATTACCAACTCATTTACACTGATTGCTGAAAAAATGCAACAACTTAATTTAAGTCAAATTAATGAAGTAATTAGTTGGAATAGAAATGATGAAATAGGCGTTTTGGTTGCTGAGTACAATAAAATGGTAAATAAATTAGCCATCAGTGCAGCTGCACTAGCTCAAAGCGAGCGAGAAGGTGCCTGGCGCGAAATGGCTAGGCAAGTAGCACACGAAATAAAGAATCCACTAACACCAATGAAGTTGAGTATTCAATATTTGCAGAAAGCCATTCAAGAAGATTCTGAAAATGTAAAACAGCTTTCACAGAAAATGGCAGAAACATTAATTGAGCAAATAGATCAGTTATCTAAAATAGCCGGAGATTTTTCGCAGTTTGCAAATATTGGTCAATCTAATTTTGAATTATTTGATATTAACGAGCTGTTGCGTTCTTTAGTTAATTTATACGAAGCCTATCCTAATGTTACTATACTAACAGATTTAACAAATCAAGCAGTAATGATTCGGTCCGATAAACTGCAAATCAACAGGCTATTTACTAATTTAATTAAAAATGCAATTGAGGCGGGCGAAGCAAAACCAAATGCTGTAGTTATTAATATTAATGTTCAACTAGAAAAAACAGCAGTAATTATTGAAGTAATTGATAATGCCGGAGGAATCCCCACACAAATGGTGGAGCATATTTTTCAGCCAAACTTCACAACCAAATCTTCTGGTACTGGTTTGGGACTTGCTATTTGCAAAGGCATTGTTGAAAAAGCAAAAGGCAATATTTGGTTTGAAACAAAAGCAGGGGAGGGAACCCAATTTAATATCAAGTTGCCCCTAGCTTAAGATCTTTTTTGGTGTTGCTCCAATAAAAAACGCTCAAATTCTATGAGTGAATAACTACTTAAATTTTTATTAGCGGTCAATCCTGCTTTCTGCGCAACCAATACGCCGTATTTGCAATCTGAATAGCCTTCTATGGAGTGGGCGTCGGGATTAATTGAAATGATAGCGCCTTTGTTTAAAGCCCGTTCAATCCATCTCCAATCAATATCTAACCTTCTTGGGTGGGCGTTCAGTTCTATTACCACATCATTTGCTACACAGGCATCAATAATTTTTGCATGATCAACCGGGTAACCGTTACGGCTTAACAATAATCTACCAGTTAAATGACCAAGAATAGATGTAAATGGATTTTCAATAGCGTTTAGGAGCCGCATCATTGCTTTTTCTTCGGTCATTTTTAAATTTGAGTGTACCGAGGCTATTACCAAATCGAAACTACTAAGTACTTCATCGCTATAGTCTAAGCTTCCGTCATTTAAAATATCAGACTCAATACTTTTAAAAATTCTGAATGGCGCTAATTGTTTGTTTAGCGCATCAATTTGTTCTTGCTGTGCAAAAATGCGAGCTTCTTTTAATCCATTTGCATAAAATGCAGATTGAGAGTGGTCGCTAATAACTAAATATTCAAGGCCTTGTTCTATTGCCGCTTTAGCCATTGCTTCTATAGTAGTAGCTCCATCACTCCAATTACTATGACTATGTATGATTCCTTTTATATCGCTTGTTTGAATGCAAGGTTTTAGGGTTGCATTTTTTGCAAGCGTTAAAATTTCTTTTGTTTCGCGTTGATATGCGGGAACAAAAGCAAAACCAAATGATTCAAAAATGTCTTCTTCTGATTGGTATTCTTTTTGATTGTTCCAGTTGGTTAGTGTTTTCCATTCTTGTAAAAACGCTTCGCTTGAACTTGTTTCAAATAGTGTTGAAATAAATAATTCAGGGCTAGAAATATGAAAAATTAGCTCAATTTGTTCGGGTCCTTTACACGAAAAAATATTTTCAAAAATATTTTCAAAAACGAAGTTTTGGGCACCCAAAAAGGCCATTATTTCGTTTTTCGGGGTAGTAGTGACCCAACTTAGCTGGCAAATCACATCGGCCTGTTGCTTGAAATTTCCAGTGATTGAAAACAAATAATTGGGAAATATATTTTGTAAACTAGTAGTTAGTTGGGTTGCATAAGATTCAATTTGTTGGTACAAAAAACTACCTTGACTACCCATGTAAAATTCAATTGCCTCCTTAATATTTTGCTGAGACTTTGCACCAAAACCTTTGTATAGGGTTAGCCTATTTTCACTGCAAGCGTATAATAATTCTCCAATTGTTTCTATTTCTAATTCTTTCCAAATGGTAGCAATTTTTTTTGGACCGATGCCTTTTATACTAAGCATCGTTAATATTCCTTCTGGAGTTTTTTGAAGGTATTCTTGTAACAGTGCAAGCGTGCCTGTTTGTAATTGTTCAATAATTCTTTTTCCAATTGCTTCGCCTATACCATTGATGCTATTTATTTTTTCTGGCGCCATTTCTGCCAATTGCATTGGAAGCTTTTCTATTGTGAAAGCCGCGCTAGTATAGGATTTGGCCTTAAAGCTATTGTCGCCATGTATATCCATTAGTTTTCCAAGTAGCGAAAAATTATCGGCTATTTCATAATTATCCATAGAAAAAAATTAGTAAGTATTTGGCGAAGGTAGAAAATAAAAAAGTCTCAGGTAAAAACCTGAGACTTAAACTATTTGTGCTAAAAATAATGGTTAAATTATTTTTTTGCAGCTTTCTTAGCAGCTTTTTTAGGAGCAGCTTTTTTTGCAGCCTTTTTAGGAGCAGCAGCTTTTTTAGGAGCAGCGGCTTTTTTAGGAGCGGCTTTCTTAGCAGCAGCTTTTTTAGGAGCAGCAGCTTTTTTAGGAGCAGCTTTTTTTGCAGCAGCTTTCTTAGGAGCAGCTTTCTTTGGTGCAGCAGCTTTTTTAGGAGCGGCTTTCTTTGCAGCGGCTTTTTTAGGAGCGGCTTTCTTTGCAGTTGCCATGTTTTAAAATTTAAATGGTTAGTAAATAATTCACTAAAAATAAAAACTTATTTGCAAATGCAAAAACTTTTTTTTAAGCTGTAGCCGAAATAGCCAAAACAGACACGGTTGATTTGTCGTTTTTACCTTTTTTAAATTCAACTACACCATCAGTTAATGCAAACAATGTAAAGTCTGTTCCCAAACCAACATTTTTACCTGGATGGTATTGCGTTCCTCTTTGACGAACGATGATATTACCAGATGTTGCTGGTTGACCACCGTAGATTTTTACGCCAAGACGTTTGCTGTGTGAATCACGACCGTTCTTTACACTACCTTCACCTTTTTTGTGTGCCATAAAATACTTTTTAGAATTTTTTTATTGTGGTTTCTACAACAAGACAATCGATTTTAAAATCAAGAATCCCGTTAAGCAGTAGACTGTATTAAAATATTAAGCGATGCTTTCTATCTTAATTCTAGTATAATGCGTTCTGTGCCCGTGCTTTTTGCGGAAGCCCTTCCTTCTCTTCATTTTGAAGGCGATCACTTTCTCACCTTGCACCAAAGCACTAATGATTTCTGCTTTCACAATAGCTTTTACATCGCTACCTACAGAGATCGTGCCGCTGTTGTCTACCAACAAAACGTCACTAAATTCTACCTTGTCACCGGTATTACCTTGCAAGTGCGGAACATACAAGCTTTGACCTGCTTGTACTTTAAATTGTTGACCTGCGATTTTTACAACTGCTAACATAGCTTTCCAAAATTAGGACGGCGAAGGTAGTGATTTGACTCGAATTCAAACAAACATTTTGTAAATAAATTTGAGCTTTTTTGGCATAAAGGCTAAAAATATGGCTAATTGCTATAAAATTTGTTGATTTTAAATGTAAGAAGCCCCGAGTACACCTATTTTTGCGGAATAAATCGCCCAGCTTAAGCCTCGCCCATGAATTTGAAATCATTATTAGCACGGCCTTTTGCCAATTATATACACAACAAAACCCAAAAAAGCATCTTAACGGCGGTGGAAGACCAGGATGCTATTTTGAAATATCTTCTAAAAAATGGCAAACAGACCGATTTTGGCAAAGACCACCAATTAGCCAATGTATCGAGTCATGAGACATTTATTCAAGCCGTACCCATTCGTGACTACGAACAAATGAAGCCTTATATAGAAAAGGTAAAAGAAGGTAAGCACAATGTACTATGGAAGGGAAAACCCATTTATCTGGCTAAAACCAGCGGCACCACCAGCGGGGTGAAATACATTCCCATCACCAAAGAATCCATCCCCAATCATATTAATACGGCCCGAAATGCCCTATTATGTTATATGTCCGAAACAGGCAATGCTGCATTCGCCAATGGGAAAATGATATTTTTAAGTGGCTCGCCTGAATTAGAAAGGGTAGCGGATATTCCAACTGGTAGGTTAAGTGGCATAGTAAACCACCATATTCCGAGTTATTTACGCTCGAACCAATTGCCTAGTTACGAAACCAATTGTATTGAAGACTGGGAAACCAAGTTAGATGCCATCGTTGCAGAAACGCTTAACAAGAATATGACCCTAATTAGCGGTATTCCCCCTTGGATGCAGATGTATTTTGATCGATTGATTGAAAAAACAGGCAAAAAAATAGGTGATTTGTTTCCAAATTTCAGCCTAATGGTACAAGGAGGGGTGAATTTTGAGCCTTATCAGTCTAAATTATTTGAAAGCATTGGCAAAAAAATAGATACCATAGAACTGTTTCCTGCAAGCGAAGGTTTTTTTGCTTTTCAAGACACGCAAAACGAACCAGGTTTATTATTAAACACCAATAGTGGCATTTATTTTGAATTTGTACCGGCTGCTGAAATTTTTAATGAACAGCCAACAAGGTTAAATTTAAAAGAAGTAAAACTTGGCGAGAACTATGCGTTAATTATTAATAGTAATGCAGGTTTATGGGGATATAATTTAGGAGATACAGTGAAATTCGTAAGCCTTGCACCCTATAGAATTATTGTAACCGGCCGGATTAAACATTTTATTTCTGCCTTTGGCGAGCATGTGATTGGCGAAGAAGTAGAAGCTGCTTTATTGAAAACTACGGCTCAATTAGGAGGGGTAGTTACAGAGTTTACGGTAGCTCCAATGATACAGCAAGGTCAAGGAAAGAGTTACCACGAATGGTTTATTGAGTTTGAAAAAATGCCAGAGAATATGGTCAATTTTGCCGAACTACTCGATCAACAGCTGCGAGAAAAGAATGTTTATTACGATGATTTGATTCGCGGCAGCATCCTACAAAAATTGATTATAAGCCCCATTCAAAAAAATGGATTTATCGATTACATGAAATCAATAGGTAAGTTAGGCGGACAAAATAAAGTGCCTAGGCTGAGTAATGACAGACTGATTGCAACAGATTTACAAGCATTTTTAGTTAAATAATGGAACAGAACGGGGATAAATAAACCCAGTTTACCCAGAGATTCGCGTATTTTGCGCTAATCTTTGAAGAAGAGAAAAATTGAACAATGACGCAAAAAAGAATAGCCATATTTGGATCAACCGGTTCAATCGGTACCCAGGCACTCGATGTAATAGCCGCTCACTCCGATTTATTTAGTGCAGAAATTTTAACGGCACAATCAAACGATGCTTTGTTAATTAAACAGGCGCTACAATTCAATCCGAATATTGTAGTTATTGGCGATGAAAAAAAATACCTTATTGTTAAAGAAGCATTGGCTTCAACAAGCATCAAAGTATTTGCAGGCGAAAAAGCATTAGAAGAAGTAGCCGGACTAGATTGTTATGATATGATGTTGGCGGGCATAGTTGGTTATGCAGGGTTAAGGCCAACGCTACAGGCAGTGAGTATGGGTAAAGCAGTGGCTTTAGCAAACAAAGAAACATTGGTAGTTGCTGGTGATATTGTTATGCAAAAAGCCAGAGAAAATAGGGCTGCTATTATTCCAGTGGATAGTGAGCACTCAGCCATTTTTCAGTGTTTGATAGGAGAGGGAAATAATCAGATCGACAAAATTATTTTAACAGCAAGTGGTGGTCCATTCTTAGGCAAAAAACCAAATTTTTTGGTGAATGTAAAACGCGATCATGCATTACAACATCCTAACTGGACAATGGGTGCAAAAATAACCATCGACTCTGCAACCCTTATGAATAAAGGGCTTGAGATGATTGAAGCCAAATGGTTATTCGATTTAACGCCCGAACAAATACAAGTAGTAATACATCCACAAAGCATTATACATAGCATGGTGCAATTTCAAGATGGAAGCATTAAAGCGCAAATGGGTTTACCCGATATGAAATTGCCAATTCAATATGCACTAGCATTTCCAAAGCGGATAACTAATAATTTTCCGCGATTAGATTTTAAAAAACAACACGCACTTTCTTTTGAAGAACCCGATATAAAAACTTTTAGAAATTTGGCATTGGCAACAGAAGCTTTAAACAAAGGTGGAAATATGCCATGTATTTTAAATGCGGCTAATGAAATTGTAGTCTATGCATTTTTACGCAATAGAATAGGTTTCTTAGATATGACCGAGGTGATTCAACAAGCCATGCAAAAAATACCTTTTATTGAAAAGCCAACTTTAGAAGAGTATTTTGAAACCGATGGAGAGGCGCGTAACTTTGCGGCTTCTTTAATACACATGTAATCAATCTATTTTTTAAGTGTTTTACCAAATTAAATTCCTCCGGGATAGCATATGATGAATTTTCTTGTTATTGATTGGATAAGTACTGGCGTAAAAACTGCACAGTTTATTATGTCGTTTTCTATTTTGGTTGTTTTGCACGAATTAGGACATTTTATTCCTGCAAGACTATTTAAATGTAGGGTAGAAAAATTCTATTTATTTTTTGATCCCTACTTTAGTTTGTGGAAAAAGAAAAAAGGCGATACCGAATACGGGCTTGGCTGGATACCTTTTGGCGGCTATGTAAAAATATCAGGAATGATAGACGAGAGTATGGACAAAGAGCAAATGAAATTGCCACCAGCTCCATATGAATTTCGTGC
>CAIKZP010000124.1 GCA_903831935.1 uncultured Bacteroidota bacterium
AATGATTCTCGTGCCATGGCATTTGGAGAGTTTTGTATTGGTGTTGTAAAAAGCGAAAAAAATGTACTCTTTATAAACCTCGATTATGGAATAGGTATTGGAATTATGATTGAGGGTCAGTTGTATTATGGGAAGTCTGGTTTTTCAGGAGAGTTTGGACATATTCCATTTTTCGATAATGAAATTATTTGTCATTGCGGAAAAAAAGGCTGCCTAGAAACAGAAGCCTCCGGACAAGCATTAATAAAAAAGTTTCAAGAAAAAAGGAAAGCTGGTTTTGGATCTATCCTTCCTACTGCTGGTAAAAAAATTGAAGAAATTACTTTAGAAGATATTGTAATGGCCTGTAATCAAGACGATATGCTTGCTATTGAATGTATTGCAGAAATAGGAGAAAAATTAGGCAAAGCAATTGCCATGCTGATAAATATTTTTAATCCAGAATTGGTAATATTAGGCGGTTTGTTATCTACTACTAATGACTATATAAGATTGCCTATTAAAAGTACCTTAAATAAATATTCATTAAGCCTTGTAAGTAACGACACGCAGTTAAAAATCTCTAAGCTAGGTGCTAGAGCAGGCGTAAATGGCGCATGTTTACTTGTAAGGAATAAGCTCTTATCGGTAAGTTGATAAGACAAATGTTATTCGATTATGAAAAAAAGATTCTATGTTTCTTTGCTAGCATTTCTATTATTAACAAAGTTAGTTGCTGCACAAAGTTTAATTCAATTTGTAAATCCTTTTATTGGTACAGGTGGCCATGGGCATACTTATCCAGGTGCAACAGTTCCTTTTGGTATGGTGCAACTTAGCCCCGATAATGGTACTTCGGGTTGGGATTGGTGTAGTGGATATAATTATAGCGATACCGTAATTGCAGGTTTCTCTCACACACATTTAAGCGGAACAGGTATTGGAGATCTTTGTGATATTTCAATGATGCCGGTCTTTAATAAAAAAGCCGATACAATAAATGCTGTATATGCTTTTTCTCATACTAATGAAAAAGCTTCTCCTGGATTTTATACAGTAAAACTCAATAATGGAATTTCCGTAAAAATAACAGCATCGAAACATACGGGCATACAACAATATCAATATCCTGAAAATGTTCAACAACAAATTAAACTCGATTTGGGTTGGGCTATTAATTGGGATGCTACAAAAGAAACGAATCTTAATAAAGTTAATGATTCAACATTTACCGGATATCGATTTTCTACTGGATGGGCCAAAAAACAAAAAGTATATTTTGTAATTCAGTTTAGTAAAAAGGTAATTAGATTAGATACATTGCGCTATAATAGTGGTCAGGGAATGACTGCATTATTTCAATTTAATAATAAACAAACTATAGTAGAAACAAGGGTTGCTTTATCGAACAAATCTATTGAAGCTGCTATTAAAAATTTAGCGGAAATAACAAACAAAAATTTTAAAACAATACAATCAGCAGCCGAGGAAAATTGGGAAAAAGAATTATCAGTCATTAAAATAAAATCAACAGATAAAGATGTGCTAGTAAATTTTTATACTGCACTATACCATACTTTTCTTACCCCTGTTTTATTTAGCGATATTGGCGATACAACTTTGTATAGTACCTTTTCGTTGTGGGATACTTTTAGAGCAGCTAATCCATTATTTAGTATAACACAACCCGCTTTAGTAAAAGATATCATTAATTCATTCTTACATTTTTACGAAGAGAAAGGTCGTTTACCTGTTTGGGATTTAATGAACAGCGAAACCAATACCATGACTGGCTATCATGCTGTTCCTATAATAGCTGATGCCATCTTAAAAGACAACCACGGTTTTAATTGGAACAAAGCATATGAAGCCATGCTTGCATCAGCCATGCAAAAAGAACGAGGTACAGAAGCTTATAGACAATACGGCTATTTACCACAAAACAAACACGGATGGAGTGTTACCATTACTTTAGAATATGCTTATGATGATTGGTGTATTGCGCAAGTAGCAAAGAAAATGGGTAATGAAAAAGATTATCAAATATTTTCAAATCGTGCAAATTCCTATAAAAATCTTTTTGATCCAGCAACAGGTTTCTTTAGGGCAAAAAATAGTGATGGGCAATTTTTAAAACAGTTTGATCCGTATTTAAGTGAACATGGTTTTGATGGACAATATATTGAAGGAACTGCATGGCAACATAGTTGGTTTGTACCTCAAGACGTAAATGCACTAATGCTTTTACATGGAGGAAAAGAAAAGTTTGTAAACAAACTCGATTCTTTATGGACTGTTTCATCAAAAGTAACTGGAGAAAATGCATCGGCAGATATTAGTGGAATGATTGGCCAATATGCACATGGCAATGAACCTAGCCATCATATTGCATACCTATATGCCGCAGTTGGATTGCCTTATAAAGGAGCAGAAAAATTGCGACAAATTTCAACCACCCTATATAAAAATGCAATAGACGGATTGTGCGGCAATGAAGATTGCGGACAAATGAGTGCTTGGTATGCATTTAATGCACTAGGGTTTTATCCTATGAATCCATCTTCGGGAGATTATTATTTTGGCAGTCCTTTAATTGATCAGGCAATTATAAACTTGCCCAATAATAAAAAATTTACCATTCAGGTAAAAAATAATAGTTCGAAAAATATTTACATAGCAAGTATTTTATTAAACGGAAAAAAATATCTAAAAGATTATATTTCTCATGCCATTATTATGCAAGGTGGCAACTTAGAAATAACAATGAGTAATACGCCTCACTTGCAAACTGAAGTATTAGTTGTTGGTGGAAGCACTGGTGGAACTGCTGCTGGAATTCAAAGTGCCAGACTTGGTGTGAACACCATGATTGTTGAAGAAACACCTTGGTTAGGTGGAATGCTTTCTGCAGCAGGCGTTACTGCAACAGACGGAAATAATAGTTTACCTAGTGGCATTTGGCAAGAATTAAGAGATGCATTATACCAACATTATAAAACAAAAAAATTAAATACCGGCTGGGTTAGTAATACTTTGTTTGAACCTTATGTTGCAGATAGTATTTTTAAATCATGGGCTGCTAAAGAAACTAATTTACGTGTTAATTATGGTTGGTATTTTGATTCGGCTTTAGTAAAAAATGGAAAAATAGTTGGCGTACAATTTATTAATACTAATAAAGAACACTTAATTGTAGAAGCAAATACAATAGTTGATGGAACAGATTTGGGAGACGTATTTGCAAACGCAAAAGCCGAATATGATTTAGGAATGGAAGATGCTATTTATAGTGGAGAAAAAGAAGCCCCTGGTAAAAACGATATCATTCAAGATCTTACTTGGGCAGCTACGCTACAAGATTATGGGCCAAATGCAAGCAACAATATTTTAATTGAAAAAGATTCGTTTTACCCCATTTCATTAACCGAATTTGATTGTAGCACTTTAAATGCACCTTGTCCTGAAGGCAAACCATATAATGCAAATACCCAAAAAGTATTAGACTATGGTAGACTACCCAAAAACAAATTCATGTTAAATTGGCCTGCACATGGAAATGATTATTATATAAATGGCATTCATTTAAAACCAATAGATCGACCTAGTTTTTATACCCCTGCAAAAAAACAAACACTAGCATTTGTATATTATATTCAACAGGTTTTAGGATTTAAAAATATTGGACTAGATACAACACAGTTTCCTACAAAAGACCATTTAGCATTAATGCCCTATCATAGAGAAGGCAGGAGATTAAAAGGTGTTGTTCGATTTAGTTTGCCACACATGAACCAAACATTTAATCAAACACAGGCTTTGTATAGAACAGGCATTGCTGTTGGAGATTACCCAGTAGACCACCATCATGGAAAAAATAAATTAACACCAAGCATTCAATTTCCGGCAGTTAATTCTTTTAATATTCCATTAGGATCATTAATTCCAAATAAATTAAATGGTCTTGTTGTATGTGAAAAAGGCATCTCTGTTTCAAACCTTGCAAATGGAAGTACCAGACTTCAACCA
>CAIKZP010000125.1 GCA_903831935.1 uncultured Bacteroidota bacterium
CCTGTTTTAGCAGACAGTGTTAATCCTTTTGGTAAGTTATTTGCAGAAAATCGCATTGGCCTTACGCCAGTTGCTGCGATAGTATATAAGAAAGGATTGCCTGGTCGTACACCAATTATTTTAGCTGAATTAATTTTGGGATTTGGCTTATCTGCTGGCGTTAAAATATAGGTGGGATGATTGTTTTGCGTATGTTCTGGCATGGCATCTCCCATCATTTCAATAGATGCATTGGCCCAATTCGCATAAGTTTTTTTATTACCCACTCCACCAACAGTATCTGTTACTAAAAGCCCTAATTGTTTTACGCCAGTTAAATTAAGGTCTACTTTAATGGGTGCATCTCCAATGCGCATTGGCTTGGTTTCAAACAATACTTTTTGATCGGCTACAACATAAAATTTGAGCGCAATATCTTTATTACCCATATCATCTGCTCCAACTAATGCAGTAAAATGGGTAGCTTTTTTGTTTAATAAAAAAACCAATACACAAGGTGATTGTGCACCTAAGCCATGTTCGTATGCCACACCATTCATGCTCATTGTATTATGGCTATAGTTCGACTTGGCAGATACTGGTCTAATGCCTTCAGAAAATGTTTGAATAGGCAAATCATCGAACCAAATTGATTTTAATTTATTCTGCGCAAAAGCATTGGCAGCAATGATCAGTAAGGATAAAAAAACAGCGCTTTTTTTCATACGAAATAATTCAAAATTTTTATTGAGGGAATAATCTTAGCATCACTACACCATGGTGTCGAATATCGGTTTTGAAAGATTCATTAAATACACCAAGATTTTTTTGTTTCCAAACATCTCTAATATTGAACTTCCCTTTGAGTGATAATTTAGCAAAATCAAGTGTATAATTAACTGGCTTTTCATCGCCCCAACGAAAATAAGAAGCAGGTGTTTTTCCAAATCCATTGATATTAAATAAACCTACTGCATAAGAACCATCTTCCATAGGTTTGAGCCAAACTTGTACATCGTTTTCTGTTGAAATTAATCGTGCAGATTTACCCAAAGGGTCTTGGTCTATTTCAATAATTTCATCATTGGTTAACAAATTCAACGTGAATGCATCTAGTTGTTCAATTGGGCAGCCAATTAATAAGGGGGCAGACAACAAACTAAACAAACTTACATGGCTGTATTGTTCATCGGGCGTTAAACGTGTTGCGTGTAATTTGGCACCTGTTGTAACATTTCCAAGGATCATCATGTCTGGATCGTTCCAATGCCCTGGACCACCATAAGGGCCCCATTTATCAAGTGTAAATGCCGATACATATAAACTCAACCAACTATCCCTAATATCTGGCCCTGTGCGCCATGCGTTAGATATTCTTGCCCAATCTTTGGCTAGTGCAAATGGAGCTGAATTAGATAGGCTGTATAAAATATCTCTTCCAGATTTTTTTAATGCTTCCGACATTCTTTCTGCAGAATTTAATTCAATACGCCAATCGTATTTTAAATAGTCTACACCCCAGTCTGCCATTTGAATTGCATCTTCTTTTTCAAAACGATATTTTCCTACATACCTAAATGCTCTTTTATTTGCTTTAACACTATCTGGATAATCACCATTTTCAAAATTAGAGGAAGCGCCTGTATACCCTGCATAGCTTGAAATCCATGGCGTTGAATACACACCTAATTTGAGTCCTTTTGCATGTATTTCATCAATCATTTCTTTGAATGCCGGAAATTTTGCATTGGCTTGCATGGCTTTATTTTTTCCAGTTCTAAACCCTTGCCAAGCATCGTCAATATTAATATAAGTCCACCCATGATTTTTTAAACCCATTTGCACCATAGCATTAGCAGAAGCCAATACTTTTTCTTTGTCAATTTCTCTAGCCCAAGAATTCCATCCATTCCATCCAATTGGCGGCGTTAACGAAATCGTATCGCCTATTTTAATGGTTAATTGTTTTACTGATTCACCATATTTATTCTTTGCATGCATTTTAGTTTTAAAAATTCCTTTCTGCAAAATTTTACCAGTGATAATACCTGTATTTGCATCTAGAGACAATCCTTTGGGAAGATTTTCCATTCTATAAACAATAGGCGTTTCACCAGTAGAAACAATCGTAAACAAAAAAGGATTGCCTGGTGTTGCACCAAATACTGTAGGTGAATTGATTCTTGGATTTTTTGAATCAGTTGGCGTTAATATATATTTTTCATCGCTATTAGGAATTTTTTGAGGAAGGGCATTTCCTATCATGGTGAATTTTGCATTGGCCCAATCGGTATAGTTACGTTGAACTTCTTCGTTATTGGTTATTAATAAACCCAATCGTTTTACACCAGTTAAATTTACATTCACTGATTTTGGTTTATCACCTAATTTCATTTCACCACTTTCAAACAATATTTTCCTATCGCCAATTACATAAAACTTAGCAACCATCATTGGATTTGATTTATCATCGGCGCCAATAATTGCCGAGAAATTAGTGGCTTTCCCATCTAATAAAAAAAACAAAACGCCTGTAGAATGAACACCCAAACCTCGTGCGTATTTCACATTGGCTAATTGTATGGAATCGTTGCTAGGGCTTGATTTTTGACTTACACCTGGAATCCCTTCTGAAAAGACAGGAATATCTAAATCATCTAACCAAATTTCAGTTGTTTTTTGGGCAAATGCACCTAAGGATACTAGTAAAAAAAGACTGAGTAATTGTAGCGTTTTCTTGTTCATATAATTTGTATGCTTTTAAAAATAAATTATCATTTTAATTCTCCGTCAATCAATGGCCATTTATCATAATCACGATTTTGCAGTTGGTCATTCACTGATTGTATCACCCATTTTGATTTTGCAGCCATTACATCATATCTAATTTTTTCGCCATTTGGAAATTGAAAACTGGTATTGATTTTTTGGTCATTTGCATTTAATGATACAATTTGATCTAACAAATTTGTTGTTGTTGAATTTTCAATAATTGCTATCAAACCAAATTGAGCAGTTGAATATACCACTACCATAATTCCATCTTGTAATTGATACATTGACCAGTTGCCTTTTTGCGAAACGGCCTTGCAATTAGCTGGAATATTTACTGGACCTGCCGCACAAGCAAAGTTTTTATACACACCTGTATTATTCCACCCTTTAAAATCAGTGCCAGGTCCTGCTATATTAAACGTTTCTGATTGTTGGGTAGCATGGTCATTTAAAAACAAAGAAATTGGTCTTGCAACAATTAAAGAACGCTCACCCCTATTAACTCCTCCAGCAGATAATAAAAAATGTTTTCCTGCCGAATAAATTTCTGGAGAAGCCGTAGGACCATGGCCTAATTTTACATAATAACCATTGCCTTTATTATTTTGCAATTGCACCACTTGGTCTGCAGGACGATAAGGCATTGTTACCGCCATTAAGGAATGTGGTGAATTGGCTTGACCTTTACTTGAATCGAAATTTAGTGGCGAATAACTTAACCATGCTTTCATAAACAAGGAATGATAATCGGTAGTAAGTTCTTGTATACCCGCTTTCTCGTAACGCCTGCGCATTGGGGCATAATGCTTTAATTGATAACTACCCAAAGCATAAGTCCAATTCATATAATCCAATACATCTCTTGCAGCTAATTGCATGGCATTAGAACCAAATGCTTCTAAATTTAATAATGCAGTAATGGTGTATCCAATATAAGGCAGTGAATTAAATTCATACAGGCCATTTGTTTTCATATTGTCTAGTTCATCCAATAATTTTTTCTCCATGCCATTATTGCTATTATTATAGATTGGATCTGCATTACCGTGCAACATCAACCACCTGTTTTTTAAATAACGCGAACCCTCTGTCATTAAAATATGGTTTTCGGTTTCTCGCACCAAGCCCATTGTTTTTGGCGTTGCATAACGAAATTTATTGCCTGACTCTGTCATTAAAACATTCAGCATATAGGCAGCTGTAGCAGGAAAAAGTTTGCTTGGCTGGTCTCCAAACTTCCATAAAATAGTCGTTAGAATTGTTAAGGGAAAATCATAATCTCCTTTTTTATTCAGTGCCCATTTAGAGCCAGTAACGCCATTAACTTGCATATCTACAATGAAGGCATTCGTTTCTGTAATATATTTATTGGAAACTAAATTGGCTAGTAAAACACGTGGCGCATCTACTTTTCCTTTTTGTTTGATTTCTGCCAAACTTCTACTAGACCAATGGCTAATTACACTATCTCCAAATTTAGATTGGGTATTCCAAACTTGTGTTCTTTGCTTTGGAACTGATATATTACCCGCTTGCAATTTACCATCTTGGTATTTTACTTCTCCAAAAAGATAAGAGGTTGCATGGGTGTTGCAGGCTGTTAAAAAAATAAAAGACAATAAAAATATATTTCGAAAATACTTAATCATTATGATAGAGTTTTATTGATTGTGTTTTATCTGCAATAGTAGCAGACATAACTTTATTTTGTTGTATTAGAAATAAATCGGCTTCTTTTGAAAGACTTAAAATTTCCTTACCATTCTTTTTAAGCGAAGTAAATGCGGTAGCTGCTAGTTTTTCTATATTTCCTTTACTATCTATTTTAATTGCAGCCAACCCTTTATACAAACCTGTATAAGTATTGCCTAAATAATTGAAAGTAAAAATTGCAGGTTCATTTTTTTCTAGAGAATTACTATTAGAAAAAGTATAGGTTCCTGCTTCATTACAAACCCCATCTACTAAAGTATTTTTTAACACGCCTAATTTGGCAACATTACTTATTGAATAACTAGTAGCAACTGCTTTACTAGCAATTTGCATCCAGGTTTTTGAAATGTCTTTTCCTGTGAAACTATTCGTAGCTGTGCCTTCTAGCAATAACTTTCCTCCCTGATTTACATAAGACTGAATAAACTGTGTAGTAGATTCTTTTGCATATTCTGGATTTAAAAAAACAATGGCATCAAATTCATAGCCATTTAATACAGGCTTTCCAGCTGCATTTAATTTTAAACGACCATCTGCTATTAAATCAGTTGGAACCGCTGCATGGAAATAGCCTTCATTCCATAGTTGAACTGTTTTTTTCTCCATCCCTAATTTATCATTGATATCATACATTCCTCTGTTGGCTATATTAGGATACCAATTATACATGGCTTCCATTCCATAGATGACCAATAATTTTACTTTTGGAAATGTTGGATTAAACCAGTTGAGCAATCGGGCTGCATTCTCTACTTTATTAATTTTAACTAACGCCACTGGATTGTCGATAGATACACCCCAACCTTGTACATCATTTGCTGCATGATAGTGTGTACGAATACCAAAACGCAAATCATACAAAGCTTTGGTCCAAATTATTTCTAGGCTTTTTTCATAAAACATATTGTACATGGCTGGCTTAGTATAACTCATACCAATTCCTAATTGCATTGCTGTGGGTGTGTTTTCGTCAGTATGGCCATAGTCTCTTTTGATGCTCCACCAACTTACGCCTGTTTGCCAAACCTCATCTCTGTCTAAATTATTATGAAATGTATTATGCAATCCAATGAAAGTATTTTTGCCATACATTTTTTTTCCTAAATCATACATTGCTGCTTCTATACCCAATGTTGCTGTTCTTATTAATCCCATGTATTGGTTGATGGCATTCATTCTTAGTTCCGGCTTACCAGCAGGAGCATAGCGCATATCAAACAAAACACGATTTAAATTTAAACCAGTTGTTGCTTGCATTTTTTGAGCCATTGCCAATGAATACGGTCTTTCTCTAAATACATCATTGCCTTTTTCTAAAAACTTCTGCATTGAAATTTTTAAATTTTTGTACTCGTCTAAACCAATGGCATCAAATGGTATATCTGCATAGGCTTTAAACCCATTTAAAATAGTTTCGTATGCTTGGGTAGAAAAATTACTGCAATTATCGTAGTAATGTTGGGTTAAGATATAAGCTGTATAGCCTTTCATAGCAAAGCCTGCTTTTATTGCAACAGATACCGAGTCGATACTTTCTGTATGTTTTGCTAGTGTTGTAATTTCTTTTAAACTACTTGGATCGTAAAAACCCTCAGAAGTTTTTTTAAATGCATAAATTTTAAACAATTCAGATTTTAGCAAATTCTTCATGTCCCTGGCGCCTTTTGCTTTAACCCCATAATTTGCTTGACCTTTTTCATTTAATACAAGTTCACCTTCTTGTATTAATCGATCAGTATTTTCAATTTTTGTTTGAATACTGGTACCCCAAATTTGCAGACCAAGTTGTAAGCCTTTTTGGTGTGCATAAGCCACCATTTTTTGAAATATTGGATGCATCAATTTTGAATCATAAAAACTAGCTTCTCCACGTTGCGTTAAAAAAACCAATGTGTATTTACTGAATTTTACAAAGCTGTCTATTTTGTTTTTATAATTTACCTCTTCTAGCATATTATCAGAAATAAACCAATATGCTACCTGCGGATGGTTTGTGTTTTCGAACGCCGATACATAGGATGTTTTAACTGCTTGAGAATGAGCAGTTGCTTGTAGTTGCATTACCGTAACAAGCACTAATAGAACTCTTTTAAACATATCGTTTTTTTATAGGCGTTAGCAATCAACAGCTAAAATGAAACCAATTAGTAAATTAGTCATTTTAATAATTGTCTAAATTAGGTAAAACGATTTAGGTAGCCTTATTTAAGCGAAAATATAATCACGTTATCGATTTCGTAAAAAAAGTCAACTAATTTACAATTGTTCTGCAGAAAGCATGGGATCTATACTTTTTGTACCCCATTGATAATTAGGCTTATTGCCCATCTGTAAAATTAGTTTGCCTCCATTTTTTAAATCGTTATGATAAAACCAAGTTTGGTTCCAATTTTTTCCGTTGAGTGTTGCAGATTGAATATACTTATTTGTTGCTGAAAGATTATTGGCAACCACTTCAAAAATCTTCCCATTGTCTAACTGAATTTTTACATTTGAAAAACGCGGCGTTCCAATACTATAAGCAGGAACACCAGGCGTAACCGGATAAAATCCAATGGATGAAAACACAATAAAACTAGTCATTCCACCACCATCTTCATCGCCAGGCATACCCATTAAATCGTTGCGAAACCATTGATTCAACAAGCCATTGATGCGCTTTTGTGTTTTCCAAGGTTGACCTGCATAATTGTATAAGAAGGGAATATGAAAAGCTGGTTCATTGGCCATGGAATATTGACCAACATTGCCTGTTTGGTCTGGTAACAATTCATAGAAACCACTTTTGCCGCGGCCCATTGGTTCTGCAAACATACTGTCTAGTGCAGTACAGAAAGCAGACTTCCCTCCCATCAGTTGCATTAAATCAGCAATATTGTGTTGTACATCCCATCTATAAATCCAACCATTGTTTTCGCCATAATATTCCCTTGCGCCTCGGCCTCCAGAAAAACGATAATCAAATGGTTCTATAAAATTTCCTTCTTTTGTTTTTGGATGAAAGAAATGTGTTTGACTATTAAATACATTTCTATAATTGTAAGATTTTTTTAAGTAAAAATGATACGACGAAGTATCCCCTAAATCTTTGGCTAATTGCGATAAACACCATTGGTCGTAAGAAGTGCCTAAGGTAACAGCAATAGGCTGTCTTTTCTCTCCTTGATTAACTTCGGGCAATGTTTCTTTTTCATCAATACCTAATGCAGGTATGTATCCATTTTTTTTATAAAAATCATCTAACCATCCTGCAGGTTTCCCCGACCATGGTGCCAGTGTTTTTTGTTCAATGCCCTGTTTACAAGCAGTGTAGGCTTTTTGTAAATCGAAATCTCTTAACCCTTTTGCATATGCATCTGCCACAGTTGCTACAGCATGATTAGAATTCATTCTTCTTGAATCGCCGGTAACTTCAGGAAAAGTAGGCATCCAAAAGCGATCCATTTGTTCTGCCATTCTAATATATGATTGTATAATATTTGTTTCTAGTTTTGGATTTACTAAAATGCGCAAAGGATGTGCTGCGCGATAGGTATCCCAAATCCAATCATCGGTATAAAAAGGCTGCCCATTATCGGCATGAATTTTTCCATCAAATGCACTAAAGTAATTTCCATCTTCACTCATATTTACTGGACGCTCTAGGCAACGATACATTGAAGTATAAAAAACTGTTTTATTATTTGCGTTATTATCAGTGATACTAATTTTACCTAAAGCTTCATTCCAAATTTTTCGGCCACTATTTGCTAGTGCTTGTAAATTGTAATCTTTTATTTCGCGTGCTAGATTTTTTTTGGCTTGGGTTTCACTTATAAAAGAAACACCATATCGTAGATTTATTTGCTGCGCTTTATTGCCGAAATAGATTTTTACTATAGAACTGTCTTTACTAATACTAATAGGCTGCTGCTGGGTTTCAACATAAATAAATACTTTGGTTTTATTCTTTAATTGCTGATAACCACTAACTGTATTTCCTTTTATTTCAAATGCCCCATTTCTAGTATTTAAAATTAAATAGCATGGTTTGTTCTGTGTAAAATTAATTTGATAAATAGCCGATTGATGCGATGGGGCATACTTAATGTCTGTTTCTGCTTCGTCTAAGCGAACTTCATAGTAATAAGGTTTTACTATTTCATTTTCATAGGTATATGATATGATTGGTTTTATTCCTGCTACGTCTCCTTGGTATGGACTTAGGTTAAATGCCGAACTACCTCGGTGGCTAGTTACAATTAAAGGAAGTCCTCTTAAAACATCCCCTGTATAATCGCCTCGCTCTGGATATACACGCAAAAGACTATTTGGCAAGTGTATGGTTGGAAATGTGGGAACCAATAAATGACTGATGTTTCCAATGTATGGATTTACATAGTCTACAGGACCTGAATTGATTATTTGTTTCGACTGAATTACTGCTGTTTGCGCAATAGCATAACAACTGATTGTTAAACATAAAAAAAATGCAACTATTGATTTCATCTTGTTAGAATAATGCGTTAGTGTTATTTATTAGTAGGATTATTAATTGTACTTACCGTAAGCGTTCCAGATTGATTGGTTGCAGGTAAATCAATTTGTAAAAACCCAGCATGATCTGAACTTGTTTTTAATTTAACCTGGTTAAAAAATGCTTCGTATTTATTTGCAGGATCTAAACAGATTAACAGGGTTCTTGTATGCGCAGGTGTAGATTCATCGAAACTAATTTGCGCATTGTATTTTGTAAATTCAGCATTAAATAATTGTTGCTGAATCCATACTTCAAATCCTGTTGTAACACGGCCAACTTTATAATACGATGCATACCAATTTAGTACTGGAGACGAAAGTCCTGAAAACTGCGACCATCCTGCTCCCCTTCCTGTACTACTAATAAAATGTTCGAAAGTACTTTGCGTTGCTTCTGTTTCTCGCTTCCATAATTCTAATGCCGTGTAGGCAATGGTAAATGCTTTGTCTCCTTCTCCCATATCTAACATTGCTTTCCACATAAACCACTGATGGGGCATCCAAACGGTACCATTCCAATATCCATCTTGTTTAAAATAAGTAGCCGATTGGTCTACCGCTGTTAATCCATAAGGCGTCCATAAATGTTTTGATGAAAATAAATTATCGAGCATCTTTTTTTGTTGCGATGGTGTTGCAATACCAGCAACAAGTGGCGACACTCCATCCAATCCCATATTATAATTGGTGCCATCTGTTGGATATCTAAAAATCTTTTGTGCTTTTCCTTGATTATCGTGCACTACATAACTAAAATAACCTGTTGAATCATCCCATGCATTTTCTTGTAATGCTGTAGACATGTTTTTAATATTGCTATCAAAATTGGGAATATCATTTGCAAAACCTAATTCTTTTGCTGCAATGCGCATTATTTTGGCTGCGCGAATACACTGTGCGGTTGTAATTACGGGTGTTATAGTATTCCGCAATAATACATTGTCTCGTAAATATTTTTGTGGCGGATAATCATCCCATCCACCAGAATTATAAAAATAATCCCAGGGCTTTAATAAGTTCGATGACATATGCGTAGTTGAACCAAGTGTTTCACCTACCATAAATTGATAATACTGTTTTAACCTTGGATACATGTATTGTAATAATTCTTTCGATTGGGTTCTATTCATCAATTCATAAAAAGCAAAGAATTGAACAGGCACTGGCGATCCATGCTGAATAAAAGCAGACTGATTACCAACCGATGTTGTATAGGCATTGATTGTTTCGTAACTTTTTTGTAAGTCTACTTCTTGTAAGCCTAGCGCCACAAAGCCTAGATCCCAAGTGTATAGGCTATTCCACCATTTGCCAGGTGTAAAGTGTCGGATATTTTGGCGTTGTGTATAAATAGGATACACAATATTTGTAAGCAATGCTGCTTTCAAAAGTTGGTTGCCAAATTTATAAGACCTACCTGCTGGTAAGATTTTTTCTCCTGTTGGTTTAACAGGAATACTTGCAACCAAATTTGTTGCGTTGAATGTTGATAAAGCAGTATTTACTTGCTTTTCTGTTCCATTACAAATTAACAAGTATATTTTTTTGCTTTCATTTGGCGCTAATTCTACGGGTCTAAAAAACACATTGGTAAAATGTCCTTTTTCGTTACCAATAAATTTATTTTTTACATTGTTATTAGATACTAGTTTAAAAAAAACATCTAGTTCATCATTCAATACTTCTCTAACATCATCACTTGCATAATCCCAGGCAAGGCCATAATATTGCTGTATATCTTTGTATTGCAATACCAATTTTTTTGTTCCATTTTCGTGTGTGATAATGGGTGTTGGATATTTTACTTGTGGAATGATTGTTGGTGCTTGTGCATTTGCTATTGCACTAATAAAAAATCCATCCAAATCAATGGCTGTATTACCAGTAGAGCGCAGATTTAAAAGATTGTTTGCATTAAACTTGCAGGATATTTTTTTTAATTCAAAATCACCAGATCCAACAAAATCAATGGTTTGATTAACTATCCCACTCAATTGAAAATTAGCTATTGCTCCTTTTTTAACCCTGTATCTTACAAACAAGGTTCCCTCGCCTTGATTGGGCAAATGACTTAGTTGATACTGTGCTTCATCATTTGTTTCTATTCCAAATTTATTGGCAAGTAAACTGCCTGTTAAAGAAGAATCGTTTCGAACCTCATTTCTTTTTTTACCATCTTCCGATAAAAAATAGCGATGATTTTTTGTGACTAAATTTAATTGGGTATAATCTATTGCACTTAACCATTGCATTGATTCAGCATTACTTGCTTTATATAGCGGATACGGCGAAGGATAATCAATAAAGGCCAATGAATTCAGTGTGATGTTTTGGCTCAAACTTGTTTTGTTTACACAATCCATTTCAACCAATACCCTAAACGAATCAAGAGTATGATATGTTATATCGGTATATAATTGGTCTTTCCATTCTAATTGGTAACGATAGGTAATATGTTTTAAATCTGAAGACACTTCCCAAGGCGTATACCCCGATTCAAACATTACATTGGGCACCATCACTTTGTTTCGATAATAACCCGGACAAACTGTAAAATCAAAACGCATGCCTGATTGCATATCTGCTACATGAGAAATTCCTGCATAGCGCTTCGAATAAGGCCCCCATGGAGACAATCGAATATCATGATTTTCTTTATCTAATATTGGATTTATGTTGATTTGTTGGGCTTGCAAATGCAATTCAGCAAACAGAATAAACAATAAAACAACTAGCCTTATGCGAATTTTATTCATATAACTTTTTTATTATTTTTTTTGCGCTGCTTTTTCGGCAACCATTTTTATAACCGCTATATCACTCCATTCTTGTGTGTGACCAGCCATTGGTGTAAATGATATTTTTGCATCTGATTTTGGATTGGTGGTACTATCTAAATATTTTTTAAAATAACGCGTAGCCACATTAGAATACAATCCATCCATATCTCCTGTCCAAATCCAAATTTTTCCTTGCAATTTAGGGCCTAGTGTAGACCAGTTTTTTTCTAACACTTTTTTCAAATCATATTTTTCCCATTGTTTGGCTATTTCATGGTCGATTTTTCCTGTAATAGGGTCGAACATTAATGAGGGAAGTCCATCAGCACCCTTTGGTCCAAATACGGCATTGTAGGCCCCAAATTGGCCGCCAGATACACGATAGTCGCCAGTTCTGCTATTGGTATTTTCTCCATGAATCCAGTCTTTCATTGAAAAAGTTGGTTCATCATCGGTGGTGCGTCTGCCTGGTTGTAAGTATCCAGATTTGTTATAAAAAATAGTTTCGTCGTGGTAGATATCAATTAAACCATAGTGTTCAAAATCTATTGGGTCAGGACTGTACGCAAATGTGCCATCAAAAAAATCTGGATAAAACACTTGCAATCCAACAGCAATCCAGCCACCTGTTGATTTACCGGCTAAATAGCGATTTTTATTTTCAGGATGATAGTTTACTGCTTTTTCAATAGCTGGAATTAATTCTTCTGTCAATGCTTTCCCGCAAGGGCCATTGTTTTCAGAATCTACTTGGTAGGTATCTCCATAAGGTCCTTGAGAATCTAAGAACACATAAATTACTTGTGGGGTATTTTTTGAAAACCACCAATCTGTAAATTCTTTTTGCATCATTCCATTAATAGCAATAGCCCTTCCATTCAGTCCTGGCGCACGATAGCAAATAGGATATTGTTTATTTGGATTGTCGTAATAGCCAGAAGGCAATAAAACAGCAGCTTTAATTTTACGAGGACTTCCAAAAAAATCCGATAAATATTTACTTGTAATTTCTACCGCTTTTACAAAACGATGATTAATAATAACACTAGGCGGAATAATTGATTGTAACTTAAGTGAAGCTTTTACAACACTTGTTAATGCAAATGAATCAATAGTGCTATATAAATTACCTTCAACGTTTTCATTGCCATCAGTTGTATTTTGTTTGTATACAACTTGACAAAAGTATTTTTCTGAGAAATGGTTTTTTAATTTATCTGCGCCATTTACCAATACATTTTTCTTTTTACTATCAATTACAAAACTATTCAATCCGTCCCAGTCTGAAGGTGTAACCCCAACTGTTATTTCAGATTTATTTCTAGGGTCTTTATCATTTGCACTAGTTAAATGAAATAGCAAACGACCTCCTTTTAAAAACTGCTCTTTCATTTGAGGCGAAACTGAAACTGAAATTTTAAAAGACAGATCGGTTTGTGCAATAGTATTATTAATAAAGCAAACTAGTAATAACTGTAAAAGTAAAAGTGATTTTATTTTCATATTGTTAGCATTAATATTTCAGATACTATTTTATAAAATGTTTATTATTTTTTTTGTGCCGCTTTTTCAGCTACCATGGTTATTACAGCTTTGTCATTCCATTCTGCTGTATGTCCTGCCATTGGTGTAAAAGATATTTTAGCATCTGATTTCGGATTGGTGGTGCTATCTAAATATTTTTTAAAATAACGCGTTGCTACATTAGAATACAATCCATCCATATCTCCTGTCCAAATCCAAATTTTTCCTTGCAATTTAGGACCTAGTGTAGACCAGTTTTTTTCTAGCAGTTTTTTCAAATCATATTTCTCCCATTGTTTGGCAACTTCATGGTCAATTTTTCCTGTAATAGGGTCAAACATTAATGAGGGAAGTCCATCAGCACCCTTTGGTCCAAATACGGCATTGTAAGCCCCAAATTGACCGCCAGATACACGATAGTCGCCAGTTCTACTAATGGTATTTTCTGAATGAATCCAATCTTTCATTGAATAAGTTGGTTCTCCATTGGTAGTGCGTTTGCCTGGTTGTAAGTAGCCAAACTTATTATAGAAAATAGTTTCGTCGTGGTAGATATCAATTAACCCATAGTGTTCAAAATCTATTGGGTCAGGACTATAGGCCCATGTTCCATCAAAAAAATCTGGATAAAATACTTGTAAACCAACAGCAATCCAACCACCTGTTGAAGCTCCTGCTAAATAACGCTTTTTTGATGTTGGTTGATAATGTACCAAATTTTCAATGGTAGGTATCAATTCTTCTGTAAGTGCTTTGCCACAAGGGCCATTGTTTTCAGAATCTACTTGATAACTATCACCATAAGGTCCTTGTGAATCTAAGAAAACATAAATTACTTGCGGTGCTTCTTTTGAAAACCACCAATCAGTAAAATCTTTACGACCCATCATTCCATTGACAGCAGTGGCCCTGCCATTCAATCCTGGCGCTCGATAACAGATTGGATATTCTTTGTTAGGATTGTCGAAGTAGCCAGAAGGCAATAAAACAGCAGCTTTTAATTTGCGTGGACTTCCAAAAAAATCCGACAAATACTTACTAGTTATTTCTACTGATTTTACAAAACGATGTTCTATAATAACATTTGCAGGAATAATTGATTGTAAACTAAGCGTAGATTTTACCTTATTTGTCAATATAAATGAATCAACATTACTAAATAAATTACCTGCTACATTTTCATTTCCATCAGTAATATTTTGTTTATACACTACTTGACAATAGTATTTTTCTGCTAAATGATTTTTTAATTTATCTACTCCATTAATTAATACATTTTTATTTTTAGTATCAATTGTAAAACTATTAGCACCATCCCAGTCTGTTTGTGTTACGCCAATAGTCACTTGAGAACTACTTCTTGGCTCTTTATCATTTACACTAGTTAAATGAAATAGCAAACGACCACCTTTTACAAATTGTTGTTTCATTTGTGGCGAAACCAACACTGAAAATTTAAAAGAAATATCAGTTTGTGCAATGGCACTATTAATAAAGCAAATGAGTATTAGCTGTAAAAAGAAAAATGATTTTATTTTCATATTGTTTGAATAAATGATTCAGTTGTTATTTTAAAAAGGATGCTGGTTGTTTACTAAATATGGTTTTAATACGATTCATATCGAATTTTTTTGTTCGATTGTAATTGTAAATACCATTTTGTTCTTGCTCTACGTCTGTTAACTGCGTATAACAATAGCCTGACATATTTTCTATACTTAAAATTACATTGGTTAACTTTTCTAATCGATCATAAAAGGCATCTAAGGTTTTTGGACCATCTCCATATCCCCAAGAATTAACCGCAAATGCATTGCCTGCAACCCATTTAATTCCACCATATTCATCTAAGATATAAGGCTGACCACCGTAGGCTATTTGTTTTTTGTTATTAATAAATACGGGGCCTTTTTTGGAAGGGCTTAGTTGCTTAAATAATGAATCGGGATTTTGTTCGTAATTATGCGAAGTATACAAATCAGTGATTACATGAAAATAGCCACTAGCTTCATTTACAGGGCGCGTAGGATCAATTGTTTTTGTTAGCGCATACGCATCAGATAACATTCTATTGTGTTGAATACCGCCATCAGTTTCATTAAAAGGCGTCCAAGCAATAATTGATGGATAGTTTCTATCTCTTCGAACTATTTCGCTCCATTCACTCAACATATTTCTTGCAGACTCAATATCGTTATTGTCTATTCCCCAACTTGAAGACTCACCCCAAGTTAAATAACCCATTTTGTCGGCCCAGTAATGAAATCTTTCTTCAAATACTTTTTGGTGTAAACGCGCACCATTAAATCCAGCATCCATTGAAAGTTGGATATCGTTTTTCAAAGCGGCATCAGTAGGAGCCGTCCAAATGCCATCTTGGTAAAATCCTTGGTCTAAAACAAATCTTAAAAAAATCGGTTGATTGTTTAAGAAAATTTTATTTCCTTCAATGTGTATTTTGCGCATTCCTGCATAACCTTTTACTTCATCGGTTACAATATTATTTTTATCAATTACTTGATATACTACATCGTATAAAAAAGGAGATTCAGGAGACCATGTTTTTGCTTTAGGAATGGCTATACTATTGGCTATATTGTCGCCAGCCATTATTTCTTGTTGTGCAATTACTTTATTACCATCTAATATTTTAACCTTGAATTTCATACCACGCGCTACACTATAAAATTGCGGTTGAAAACTAAATTTACTATTGTCTAAATCTGGTACCACATAGCAATCTTTAATACCATTTTGCGCAACGGCTTCCATCCAAACTGTTTGCCAAATACCTGTTGTACGCGTATAATTACAACCTTCCGAATTTAAAGCCAGGCATTGCTTTCCTGCTGGTTGGTGTTTAGAACGTACATCATCAATAACCGATAACACTAAATTATGCGTATTGCCTGCAGTAACAAATTTTGTAATATCATAACTAAAGGAAACAGTGCCTCCAAAATGTCGGCCAACCAATACACCATCTATGTATAAAGCACTTTGGTAATCTACCCCACCAAAATGTAGGATATATTTTTTACCATCCCAAGCTTTTGGAATTGTTAAACTTCTTTGATACCACATGGCATCAATAAAATCGGTATACCCTAGGCCAGACAATTTACTCTCCGGGCAAAAAGGAACCATGATTTTGTCTTTAAATCCTGTTGATTTTTGGAAATTATGTTGCAGTCCCGATTTTCCAAAATCAAAAGTATAAGTCCATTCGCCATTTAAATTTACCCAGTCGGTTCTTTCAAACTGTGGACGTGGATATTCAGGGCGAGGAATGCTTTGCGCATTAATATTTGATAGAAATATAAGAATGGTTAAAATGGAAAAAATTGATTTCATAAAAATTTAATTTATTATAAAGAATATTGTTTATCGAATTAATCGTCGGACTCTTTATTTTTTGATTTTAGTTTTCCGTTTTTTGGTGGATATAATATTTCTGCGTGTACTTTTTCTAAATAGGCCATCAACCTTGTATCTAATTCTTTTAATTTTTCGGGTTGTGTTTTTGATAAATCATTTAATTCTCCTAAATCATCTTTTAAATTATAGAGTTCTGTTTTTTTCAAATTCCAAAACTTAATTAATTTATAGTCTCCTACTCTAATAGCAGAATGTGGTTTTCCAAAATAATGAAAAATCAATGCATCATCAACTCGCTTATAATTTGCAGTATTCCCTTTTTCTAATAAGGGTTTAAAACTAGTGCCATCTAAATTGGGAGGCAATGGTTTTGTATTGCCTGCAAGGCTACTGAGCGTAGGTAAAATATCCCAACCAGTTACAGGCACATCACACTGCGAACCTGCCTGAATACCTGGGCCTATTACAATGAATGGTACGCGAATTCCCCCTTCGTATAAAGTCCATTTTCCACCACGTAGCGGATAACTATTGGTATGCTTTGCAAAACTAGATGGATGATCGAATTTGTTTTTAACTGGTGGAATAAATTCAACTGCACCATTGTCTGCCATTAAAATAAGGTAGGTGTGATCGGCAATGCCTAGCGAATCAATTTGATCCATTATTTTTCCAATACCTGTGTCTAAATCTTCTAACATACCTGCAAAACCTGCATTATCATGTATTTCACCTTTCTTTTTTTGTTGGTATTTTTCGTAGGTTTTTTCCTTGGTTTGAAAATCAACATGTGTAGCATAGTGTGATACTTGCATATAAAATGGATGGCCCGATTTAACTTGCCTACGCATAAAATTGAGTGCACGAGCAGTAATTGTTTCTATTCTTTTAGGATCATTGTTTAAAAACAAATCCGTCCATTTTGTGTCTTTGGAAGAATTCATATCGCCATTAGAATTACCTGTATTGCCATCACTTTCATCGTAACCAATTTCTTCTGGAAAAAGATCGGCTCTTAAATCCCATTTGCCATAATGGGCCGCTCTATAATCGGGAGATATTGATTTTAGCAACTGTGGAATAGAACTTACTTTTTTAAAGTCTGGGTGATAATTTTCTTTAAACAACAAATCGCCCTGACGCGCAGGAGTTTGTCCGAATTGAATACTACGCCTAGTAGGGCAACACAAAGCACATGGCGCATAGCCATTTGAAAAACGCATTCCCTTCGACGCTAATTTTTCAATCTGTGGTGTTTCGTAAAAATCACTTTTAGAATTTGGGATTTTATTATTCATTAAAAGCGAACTGCTCGTCCATCCTAAATCATCGGTTAAAATGAAAATAAAATTAGGCTTCGGTTTGGGTTTGTCTGAAAAAGCGCGAAAGGCCATCAAGCCAAACAAACTTAAACCTACAAAAACTAACATGCTTTTTTTAAAAATCTGTAGCATACATTTTTTATTATAATATTATTTAACAACTGATTTATTTCTTAACAACATTCTATTAATTGAGCGAGTAATACTATCATGTACTTCTTGGTACACTATTTTCCCTTTAATAAGTTCTACCAATTTAGCACTGCTATTATCTTTTGAATGGTATTTTTTCTGTTGCATGGCAAGCGTTCCACTAGAAACAAAAGCAACGGTGTTTTCTGTATTATGCAATTGGATTTTTGCTGGCTTTGTTGCATCCATTTCTGCACTTATTCGCCAATGGCCAATAGCAATCAAACCTTGATTCTCGCTAGACAATACTTTCTCGAAACGCCCATCTGGCTTGACTTGTATAATAGCCAAGTAGCGCATCTTTGCTGTTTTTTGTTGAGACTCCCCTTTAAAATGCCATTGATTAATATAATTCAAAGTATCACCCTCTTCACTAATTTTATTGGTCCAATTATTTACAGGAACAGAAAACTGATCGGTTACTTTAAAATTAATTGGGCTTGATGCAAACAAAGACACTTGCGCTTTTGCAGCCTCATTTTGAGCGGAAATTGTTTTATTAATCGAATCAATCATTAAACTTTTATCGTTGTGTAATAACCAAGTCCACTGCGCAGCATGGTCGGCTTCTAATTCATCGTATATAATAATTATTGAAGGACGAAGCATGATATAATGTCTTTTATACAATTGCATACCGTGGTTTACTTTTTCTCCTTCAACCATTCCTGCATAAGCTTTCGATGCATCTCCTACTGCGTATGAAATTTGTTCGCCATGAAGAAATCTTGGAATCAATCCATAAGAGCCATCACTAAAGGGTTGGCCATTCCCGTCAATCAATATGCCATTATGCCCTTGTGTATGTTTATACCAAGCTAAAAAATGCGGGTCACCCATTGCCGGACGATATCCTGAATTGTAAAAAAGTCTTTTTCCTCCGTAGGCAATATTAAAAGTGTTTTGATCTGCGTGTGTATGCGATAATGACGCAAAAGGACTACTCCGTAACGATAACATCAAATCGGTTTTGGCATTTTGTAAAGATGTATGCATATAAGCAACACCAATTTCAGGAAAAATAGCCGCTTCTGGAAATTTCAAATTCGGTGCAATCACTGGCAATTTTAATTGTAAACCTTTCTGTAATCTGAACCACCTAAATTCAGGATCTTCTGCAATATCTTTACCTACACTATTGGCAATGGTTTTAGAATACCATGCAGCATAAGGATCATTAAACAAACGGGCCAACGCATCGGTATATCCCGCATAATTGATATTGGGCGCAGCGTATTTATCACCATCATTGCATAATCCGTCTGAAATGGAATTTGGAGGAAAGGAATAAGTTAACCAACGCGGATTGTTTTTAAACCAAGGAGCGCCCATAAAATCAACCCCAGTTAGGCTATTAAAAATATAGGGGATGTCAATCAAGGTAAGTGTATTCATGCCAAAATAAGCAGTGCCATTAAACCAAGCGCCATCTTCTTCTGCCATTTTTGGAGATTGTGCAATCCAAATTTCATAAATATATTCTAACCATTTTTTTGCCTCAGGTACTTCATTTTGCAAGGCCAATGAAGTTTGCAAAAGGTTATGCATAATATGTTGCCAAATATGCATTGATGAAGAACGACTCTCCACTTGACCTATCCACTGCGCATAAAATTTCTTTGCCCGAACAGTAACTTGTTGAATGATTTTTTTTCTGTCGGAAGGACTCAATAAATCCCAAAAAGTATCCACTCCAATAGCTAATGAAGACATAATACTTCCATCTCCAAAATTACTGGTACTTGATGAACCATTAGGATCCCAGGTTGAAATTGCTAACATCCAATCCCTTGCAGTAGCTGCATAAATAGTATCGCCAGTTAAAACATAGGCTTGTGATAATGCAAGAATTAGTTTTTGAATATCACGTCCTGCAAACTTGCCAGCAATCACCGCAATTTTTTCATTCTCTAAATCATCCTTCCCAGTAAATGTGGGAACTGTGATTGATTCTTTTGGCGCCGGCTTGTTTAAATAACTATTTGCTTCTTTAATAATTAATGCGGTTTCTTTATAAGGTGCAGCAGTTGTTCTAAACCTTAGTAAGTTTTTCTTTTGCACCAATACCCTAGGATGTTCTTGTGGAATTCCAGCACTTACTATTTGAATTGCAGGTGTTTGAAATTTTCTTGTAGCAGCAGTAATTAAAAATGAATCTATTGCATTCCAAGCGCCATCGTTTGTTTTGTATTGCCAATACCATTTACCTAGTTCCAATTCTTTGTGCGGATTAAAAATAGCAAAAGGTATTCCTGTTTTTTCAATCAAATTACTATTAAAGTCTTTTAACATGGATAGCCTTACACTATAGGTTGCTTTCTTTGTTGAAGGCCATTGAAAACTTGGTGAATTAAATAAGGGAGTCTCGCCTCTTGAAGGTGTAGTATAAACACGAATCTTTGGATAAGGGGCATCAATGGTAGATTTACTTACTTGTATTTGTTGCGAACTAATTGTTCCAATCAACATAAAAGCAGTTACAATAAAAGCAAATAATTTCTTTTTCATCTTTCCTCCTATATTAGTTTTGCTTGTTATGAGTTTCCCATTCTTGGTATTGTTTTTTTAGTGCTAAAACAATTTCGGGATATTTTGTAGCGAGATTTATTTTTTCTGATGGATCACTCTCTAGGTCAACTAAAAACAAGGTATCGTTATCTGTTAATTCTCCTTTATTACTAGTATCAACAGGATTTCCTAATAATTTCCACTTGCCTTTTCTAGCAACCCACATCTTTTTAAAACCCCAGCAATAACCGTCTAGATGGGCAGTAGCAGTAGTTGAATTTTTAATTACTGGCATTAAACTCTTTCCATCAAAATTATTGTTGTCTATTTTTATATGGCATAATTCTGCTAGCGTAGGAAACCAATCGGTATTTACAGAAAACTGATCTCGCACTTGGTTAGATGGAATTTTTCCTGGCCAACTTATCATTGATGGCACACGTATTCCTCCTTCAAATAAACACGCTTTTGCACCACGATAAATTCCTGCACTTCCTCCACCAAAATGTGCGCGTTCTTCGGTAGAATAGCCATTGTCTGATTGAAAAATAATGATGGTGTTTTCTGAAAGGCCTAAGTCTTTTACTTTTTTTAATAACAAACCAATTTTATCATCTAGTGTAGATACAAATGCAGCATATAAATCTCTAGGATAAGTAACTCCTTTGGCTCTGTAATATTCCAACCATTTAGGATCTCCTTGGTATGGATAGTGTGGCATATTAATGGCAAAATATAAGAAGAAAGGATTTTGTTTATTCTTCTCCATAAATTGACCTGCTTCTTTTAGCATTAAATCTGGAAAATATTCACCAGGATAAAACACTTCTTTTCCATTGCGATACAAATCGTGTTTATTAGGTCCTGCCCAATAAAAAAAATGCGAATAATTATCAATGCAACCAACCATATGTCCGAAAGAATAATCGAAGCCTTGTGCATTGGGGCTCATTTCTGGTTTATAGCCCAAATGCCATTTACCTATATGTGCTGTTTGGTAACCTGCGCCTTTAAACATTTCGGCCATGGTGTATCGATCGCCAGGCATACCAACTGCATCATTGGCTTCAGAAGCATTTCCAGCTAAACCTGCGCGCTGCGGCGTAAGACCTGTAAGTAATGATGCCCTAGAAGGAGAACAAACAGGAGACGCATAAAACTGCGTAAACATCGTACCACTCTTTGCAAGTTTATCAATATTGGGTGTTACTAAATCTTTCGACCCATAACAATTTAAATCGACAGCACCTTGGTCATCGGAATAAATGATAATTACATTCGGTTTTTTTTGTGCCTGCAAAACAGATGCAATCAATAAAAAAAATGCAAAGAATATTTTTCTAAAATGTTGATTCAATTTCATAGTGGTAATTATTTAACCAAGTTGTTTATATAAGGATCCTTATTTTTTACAGCCCATTCCATTAATTGTGCTCTACAATCTTTTAATGCAGTTTGGTATTTGGGGTCATTCGCCAAATTCACCAATTCGTAGGGATCGTTTTTAATATCGTACAAAGTTTCTCTTTGCATTCCTTCGTTGTAGATCCAATATTTAAATTGTTGGTTACGTATCATGCGTCCTTCGGGCATTGGAATTTTACCATTCACAGCTGCACCTTGAACCAAATGATC
>CAIKZP010000126.1 GCA_903831935.1 uncultured Bacteroidota bacterium
CCTGTTTTACTATGCGCATATTCTGTAAATATTCTAGGCAAAATAGTTACCCCTAATTTGTGCAATTGGTGCGATAATCGATAAATAGCTGTTGCATAAAATCCAGGGTAAGCCACCAATACTTCTTCAACTGAAACCGCTGCTGGATCGAATTGTAAAATAGTATTCGCATCCTTAATTAATTCTTGGTAAAGCGCCGGAATAATTTGAAAGAAATTAGCTGTAACTGTTTGCGTTTTTTCACTATCCAACAAAACATCATATACCAAAGTTGATAAATGACTTTTAAGTGACTCGTATTCTTTTGTTAAATCGGCTACTTGTTTGTGTTTAACAGTTTTTGGTAAGAATAAAAAATTAAACAAAGAATCAATAAAGTTTTCTGCAGACTCCTTATCGGGGAACAACGAAAAGTTTTTTGAATTTTGGTTAAATAAACTATTAATAAAAGTTTCTTGGTTCATGGTTGTTTTTAAATTGATGAAAGTTCTACTGAATCATACATGCACCAACCGTTACGTGGCTTGTTTCATCAATTAAAATTGCTCCACCATTTACCCGCAACTCTTTATAAGAATCGTAAGGAATTGGGGCCGCCGTTTTAATAGTAACTTTAATAATATCGTTTAATTGCACTTGCTCTGGCGCAGTTTCTTGCTCTAATGAATTGACATTTATTTTATAGCTGATGTCTTTTATTACCGCACGAACCAAGCGGCTATTTAATTGCAATAAATATTTATTACCAACAACTAAAGGCTTAGTGGCCATCCAACACAATAACACTTCAAATTCATTTGAAATGGTTGGTTGATTTTCAGTAAGTGTTATTAAATCGCCCCTACTAACATCAACATTATCTGCTAAATGAATAACCGCACTCTGTGGCGCAAAAGCTTCATCCACTTCATTTCCAGACACTTCAATAGCTGCAATACTAGTAGTAATTCCTGAGGGCTGAATAGTTACAGCTGCTCCTTTTTTATAGATGCCACTTACAATTTTACCAGCATAACCACGATAATCATGTAGCGCTTCAGTTTGCGGACGTATTACATATTGAACAGGAAAACGTGCCTCTGTTAAATTGATATCGTCATGAATAGCTACTTGCTCTAAAATATCTAATAAAGATGCTCCTTGGTACCAATTTAAATGGGTTGATTTGTCTACAATATTATCGCCATTTAATGCGCTAATGGGTATATAAGTAATGTCTTTTAAATTGAGCGATTTGGCAACTGCAGCATAGTCAATTAAAATATTATTGTATACATCTTGCGAATAATTTACCAAATCCATTTTATTCACTGCCACAATTATATGTGGAATATTTAATAAAGATGCAATGATAGAATGCCTGCGCGTTTGTTCTACAACGCCGTGCCTGGCATCCACTAAAATAATAGCGAGGTCTGAATTAGACGCTCCTGTTACCATATTTCTAGTATACTGAATATGTCCAGGTGCATCAGCAATAATGAATTTTCTTTTGGGTGTTGAAAAATATTTGTAGGCTACATCAATGGTAATTCCTTGTTCTCTTTCTGCACGCAAGCCATCGGTTAATAGTGCTAAATCTAATTCGCCGTCTTCTCTATTTTTTGTTTGCTTTTCAATTGCTTCTAATTGGTCAATCATTATTGATTTGCTATCGTATAATAATCTACCAATCAATGTGCTTTTCCCATCGTCTACACTTCCTGCAGTTATAAATCTTAGTATGTCCATTTTATCCAATCTATTTAATAAAAACTAGTAACAACAAGCCTTTCAAGGCATTCAAAAAAAATTCATTTAAAAATAGCCACTCTTTTTACGATCTTCCATTGCTGCTTCGCTCACTTTATCATCAATTCTTGTTTCACCCCTTTCACTTGTTTTTGTAGCAATAATTTCTGTAATAATATCATCAATATTAGTGGCTGTTGATTCAACCGCGGCAGTACAAGTCATGTCTCCTACTGTACGATACCTAACTGTTTTTGTAGATAGTTTATCTGTTGGCTCCACCGATACAAATTCAGACATGGCTACTAATTGGCCTTCGTATTCTATTACTTCTCTATCGTGTGAAAAATAAATAGAAGGCAATTCAATTTTTTCTCGACGGATATAATTCCAAATATCTAATTCAGTCCAGTTACTAATTGGAAAAACCCGCACATTCTCGCCTTTATCAATTCTACCATTGTATGTATTCCATAATTCAGGTCTTTGCAATTTTGGATTCCATTGTCCAAATTCATCTCTCACAGAAAATATTCTTTCCTTAGCCCTTGCTTTTTCTTCGTCTCTTCTAGCACCTCCAATACAGGCATCAAATTTGAATTCTTCAATGGTATCTAAAAGGGTAAATGTTTGGAGCGCATTTCTACTGGCAAATTTGCCTTTGGGTTCGGTTAAATTTTTTGCTTTAATAGTATCGGCAACATGGCGTACAATTAAGCGCTCACCAATTCTTTCCGCCATTGCATCGCGATAATCAAGTGCTTCTTTAAAATTATGTCCGGTATCAATATGCACTAATGGAAAAGGAAATTTTCCTGGACGAAATGCTTTTAATGCCAAGTGCACCAAAGTGATAGAATCCTTACCGCCACTAAATAACAATGCAGGTCTTTCAAACTGTCCTGCCACTTCACGAAGAATATGAATCGATTCCGATTCTAATTGGTCTAAATAATTCAATTGGTATTTATTCATGCTCTATCAATTCTAAAAGCTTTCGCTAATATTTTTTACTGTATTATGATTTGTGTTCGTGTAAGCCGCATTCTTTTTTTGATGCGTCTTCCCACCACCATCTGCCTGCTCTAAAATCTTCACCTTCTTGAATAGCACGTGTACATGGCGCACAACCAATACTTACAAAACCCTTACTGTGCAAGGGATTTGATGGAATATTGTTTTCTTGTACATATTGATTTACTTGTTCAGTAGTCCAATGCAATAGTGGGTGATATTTAATTAACTGATTAGTTGCATCCCACTCTAAAGTATTAAGGTCTTGTCTTGCAGCAGAGTGTTCGGCGCGTAATCCGGTCACCCAAATTTGCTTGCCAGCAAGCGCTCTTTTTAAGGGTATTACTTTTCTAATATTACAACACTGTTTTCTATTGTCTACTGATTCATAAAATGCATTTGGGCCTTTTTCTGCTACAAAAGATTCTAATAGATCATTCGCTGGATAATAGGCTTTAATTTGAATTTGGTAACAATCAATTGTGGCTTTCCAAACACTATATGTTTCGGGAAATAATCTTCCAGTATCTAGTGTAAAAATTTGAATAGGAATTTGTTCTTGTGCAATTAAATGTGTGATAACCTGGTCTTCATTACTAAAACTAGAAGAGAACACAATATTACCTGCAAACTTATCAGCCAAATGCCTTAAAAAAGCAGCTGGAGATAGTTGTTCTGATTGGGTAATTAAATTGGGTAAATATTGTTCTAGTGTATTGTTCATGTAATTCTGTTGAAATGGTTAGTAGCAGTGATGATGCAAAAATACTAACTACAATGGCAGCTACTGCTATTGCAACAGAATGGTATTGGAGTAATTAGCCAAATATGGTTCATAAAATCAATAGTCTACTTAATCAGTGCACAAATATACAATATCCCTGCTTTCTAAAAATATTATTTCCTATATTTTTAGTAGACTTCTAATAAACTACTGTTTTTCAATGTTTTATAAATCAAAAAGACCCAACTATTTTTTCAATTTGGCTATTTCAGTGCCAGCCAATAAAAAGCATCCCAATCCAAAATCTTCAAAATCGGGCTGTTTAGTATAGGTTACTGGTTGTGCTTCTTTGGGCTCTTTTCCAGTACCTTGTACATATCCTAAAAACCCATCAGCATGCAAACAATCTGTGGTGATTGCTTTCCATGCATGCAATAAAATAGGTTGGTATTTTTTTGCTGGTAAAATTCCATTGTTTACGCCCCAGGTTAATCCGTATACAAAAAGGGAAGTTCCTGTTAATTCCTTTCCGCCAAAATTGGTAGAATCTTTTAAACTCACATTCCAAAATCCATCAGTACGTTGTAGCGGAACAATTGCTAGCATCATTGCTTTGTAATCTGATAAATATTCATTGTAGTGTGCATCTGTTTTAGGAAGTACCGATAAAACCCTAACCAATGCAGCAACTACCCAACCATTGCCTCTGCTCCAATAACAATTACCACTATTGGGTTCTTTGTAAGGTGGTAAAAAATCTTTGTCGCGCCACCACAACCCTTCTTTTTTATTAAACAAGCCATTGCCACCTTGTTTGTTTCTGGTATGCGCATACATCGCATACATTTTATTGAAATAACTAGTGTCTTGATAGAGCACACCTAATTTAGCAAATACAGGCATCGACATTTGAATTGCATCTACCCATGTCCAATCATCTACTTTAGGGCTAGCTACCATACTATCAATACTTGCTTTGATGTTTTTTATATGATCGGGATTTTTATCTATTTGATACAAGTCAATATAGGTTTGTCCGCAAGCTTGATCGTCTGCATTTCTAGTTTTAATACCAGAACGCATACTCCATTTATGAAAATCAGACCACTGCAAGGCATAATCAATATATGCTTGTTTTGGGTCAATTGAGTTCAACGCCATTAATCCTTCGTAATACACCGCCCTTGTCCAAATATTGCTAGGACGTTCCTTATTGGTAACAATCGTTTTACCTGCATCAGGCCATTTATTCATGAAATATTTGTTGGCCAAACTAAGCGCTTGAATGGTTTGTTTTTTACTAGGAATTACTGCTGTTTTTTCCTTTAATAAATAGTTTGATAGTGTACAATCTTTTAGTGTTTTAATACCAGCTGCAACAGTTGCAGCATTTAATATAGCACCAGATTCATTGGTATGTGTATGGTCTTTGTCTGTAAAATAATTTTGAGCAGCTACTTGACCTTCAGCATCATATTGATTGGCTATTGCAGCATTTAAATCAAAGAATGAAGCACCCGAAGCATTAGCTGCTTCATTCGCCCATTTTACGTAACCTTCTTTAGAACGATTTACTTTTCCATCCTTCCAATTATTGCGCGGAATGAGTGAACAAATAATTACTGTTGCTCCTTTTGCTTTGGCTTCTGTTACAAATTTTCTTAAGTACCAACCATAAGAATAAACAGTTTCAGCTTGCTTGGTAATTGGGTTATAAATATCTTTCGATTCATCTCCATTGCTTTTAATGGTTCCTCTTGCACGTGCGGTATCATCTAAAGGAGAATCATCATTATGACCAAACTGCATAACTAAATAATCACCAGCTTGAATTTTATCTAATACGTTTTTCCACAACCCTTTTGTTAAATAAGTTCTTGTGCTTGTGCCGCCTAGTGCCTCATTGCGAATAGTAATTTTATTGGTATCAAAAAAGCCTGCTAAATAATCTCCCCAGCCCCAAAGACCGCCATCACCTCTGCCTTGGCCATTTTTAACAGTTGAATCGCCAATTAAAAAACAAGTTGGTTTTTGTTGGTCTTTCCAAGCTTTAAAAGAACTTAATAAAACAACAATAACCAATAAAGTGAGAATGATTTTTTTAGTCTGAAACATACATTTATTATTTAGTGGATAGTACATATTTATTAAGCGTACAAGAAGTAATTTTTTGTAAGCCTTCTATTACCGATGCTGCATTAATTCTAGCACCAGCTTCGGTTGTATGGGTATGATCTATTGGAAAAAAGGGTTTCACTTTTTCAGGGCCCATCGCATCGTATTTATCTGCTGTAATAGCATTTAAATCAACAAAAAACGCCCCAGTCAAACGCGCAACATCTGCCGCCCATTTTCCATAATTATTGTCGGCACGAATAACTTTTCCATCTTTAAATTCATTTCTTGGAATCATTGATGCAATGATTGGAATAGCCCCTTTTGCTTTTGCTTCTTGTACAAATTTTGCTAAATACCAACCATAACTATGCACCACTTCAATGCTGCCATCGGCCCATGTTAATGATACAGAGTCGTTGTCTATACCTTTTAAAACCCCGCGGTAGCCAGATTTTGAGGTATCTGGCTTGCTACCTTCGTTGTGCCCAAATTGCATGATTAAATAGTCGCCAGGCTGAATAGCAGCAAGGGTTTTATCCCATCTGCCTTCTTTTACAAATGTGCGTGTGCTTCTACCTGCTTTTGCTTGGTTGCTAACTTGTATGTTGTTAGTATCTAACAAATCTTTAATAACTGATCCCCAACCCCACATTCCAGTTGGCGAAGTGGTATTTTGAACAGTTGAATCACCAATAATAAACAAGGTTTTCTTTGGTGGATCAATTAAAAAACTACTCAGCACCAACAAACTTGTTAGGCAAACTAAAATTTTGAAAGAATGTTTTTGAATTAACTGCATATTAAAATGAATTTATTTTTTTGGTGCTAAAACAATCAATGGTTTTGGTGGAGCTTTCATATCTTTTCCCATAAAAAAGCTGGTATGCGGCGGTTGATTATATCCTACATTTTGCCAAGCAATACTTAATCGATATTGTGGATCATGCATCAAAGTATAATAACGCAAATCGGTTGGAATAGGTGTTGAAAAAATGCGCAACTCTTTATTATCTGCTGTTCTGCAAATTAATTCTTCGCGCCAGTCTCCTAAAATATCACCCGATAAAACAGGATTTGATTTTGAGCCATTATTTGATACACAATTATAATCACGCGCATCAAACAATTTTACCGCTTGTTGATTTACATAATCCCATTTTTCAATATTGGTTCCGTTCAACAATTCATACAATGGATCTGCATCCCATTGAATTATAAAATTGACTGATCTTGGAGAAAGGCCTATGCGCTCACCTTTCACTGTTTTTAATCCTTCAGATCCGCCCCATACTTCTGCGCCCTCATACCGAGGATCTATATCTGCAGCAACGCCTCTGCCAACATCTTTATCCATATCGCCAGTCCATAAAATTTTACCAGTTTTGGCATCATACATGGCAGCCCCTGCACCCTTTGTTTTTTCTTCTATTTCGTGAATACCAAAAACTTCTAAACCAGGATGCGATGGATCTAAATCGCTTACATGAATCGCATCTCCATGTCGC
>CAIKZP010000127.1 GCA_903831935.1 uncultured Bacteroidota bacterium
AGAGCTATAAAACGTAAACTTTTACCCTGTGAAAGATATTGTCCAATCAATTCCCTTTCATCGATACTTAACCTTTGATATTTATTCATTACAACAATTTAACTTAGTTAAACTGTTGCGTTAAATATTTGAACCTAAGAATTAATAAGTAGCCTCCTTAACATTCCCTTTACATTTTATTGATATTTCGTTAACATTAAAGCTACAGGATGATAATATTGGCCGGATATTTTCGTGCTCTTAAAAATTATATCCTTTATGAAGCAAATCAAAAACCGTTTTCTTAGTGTATTGCTATTACCGTTAGCAGTATGCTTATTCGTTTTTCAGGTACAGGCACAAAATGCTGCTGTTACTGGAAAAGTAATTGATCAAGTAACTTTAAAGCCTATTGATGGGGCTACAGTTTCAGTAAAAAATGGCAAACAGAAAGTTAATACCAATGCAACTGGTGTATTTACTATTAATGCTGCGAAAGGCAGTTCATTAGTTGTATCTGTTGTTGGATACCAAGACAAACAAGTAGTTGTAGGTTCTGGTAGTTTAACTATTGAATTAACTGCTACTACAGCCGTATTAGGTGATGTAGTTGTTACTGCCTTGGGCGTAAAAAAAGAAACTAAAAAACTGGGTTACTCAGTTCAAGAAGTGAAAGGTTCTGATCTTGTTAAGGCAAGAGAGCCAAATCCAGTAAATGGTTTAGTTGGTAAAGTTGCTGGTTTAGACGTTGCAATTAATCGTGAAATGTTGGCAGCCCCAAACGTTTCATTACGTGGAGGTAATATTAGTTTGTATGTGGTTGATGGAATTCCAGTTACTTCTGATACTTGGAACCTTAGCCCAGATGATATTGAAACCTATACTGTTTTAAAAGGATTGGCTGCAACAGCTATTTATGGTAGTCGTGCTCAAAATGGTGCGATTTTAATTACTACCAAAAAAGCAAAGAAAAACGACAAAGGTTATACTATTGAATACAATTCTAGTACACAAATAGACAAAGGGTTTATTGCATTACCTAAAACACAAGCACAATATGGTGGTGGTGATTATTCGCAGTATATTTTTGGTGATGGTAAAGGTGGTGGATTAAATGATGGTGACTATGATGTTTGGGGACCTGCTTTAAACGGCCAATTGATTCCTCAGTACGATAGTCCTATTGATCCTGTAACTGGTATTAGAAAAGCAACACCTTATGTTGCGCGTGGTGTTGATAATTTAAAGCGTTTTATTGAAGCGGGTGTTTTAACTACCAATAACTTAAGCTTTTCTTCTGCTACAGATCGTTCTAATATTAGAATGTCTTTAACGCATACCAATCAAAAAGGTATCATTCCTAATACAAAATTAAATACCATCAATTTTAATATGAATGCTAGCTATAACCTTAGCAGCAAATTAAAAATTGAAGGTACTTTAAATTACAATCGTCAGTTCTCTCCAAATATTCCAGACGTTTCTTACGGACCTAATAGTGTGATCTATTCTGTAACAGTTTGGACTGGTGCCGACTATGATATTGCTGGTATGAAAAATTATTGGCAGCCAGGTAAAGAAGGTATTCAATCAATTTTTGCTGAATACCAACGTTACCACAATCCATACTTTATGAGTTACGAGTGGTTACGTGGCCATACTAAAAATGATATTACTGGTAATATTGGAATTACTTATTCTCCTAATGCGCACTTAGATGCTATTATAAGAACAAATATTAGTACCAATGATGTGTTACGTACAGAAAAATTACCTTATTCTGCTCACCCTTATGGTAGAGAATTAAATCGTGGTGATTACAGAGAAGACCAACGTTCATTGTTTGATAATAACGTAGAAGCATTGGTTAGATACAATAACAAATTAAAGCACGACATCAGTTATAATGTAGTTGGTGGTTTGAATGCGCGTAATTTTAATTACAGATCTACATTTACTACTACTGATTATTTAAACGTACCAGGTTTGTATTCTTTTGCAAACTCATTAAATCCTATCAGGGCGTATAATTTTTCATCAAATATGTTGGTGTTAAGTGCTTACTATTCTGCCAATATTGATTTTGGTAAATATTTGTCTATTTCAACAACAGGTAGGGTTGATAAAAACTCAACTTTATTAATTAATAACAATACTTATTTCTATCCTTCTGTTTCTGCAGCTTCTGTGGTTTCTGATTATGTAAAATTACCAGAACTTATTAGCTTCTTAAAAGTTAGGGCAAGTTATGCTGCTGCAAAATCTCCTAGTACTTCTTCTTATATAGGACCAGCAGCTTATCCTTTAGGTTATGGCGATCCTTATGTAAGTGCTTATGGTGGACCTTCTTATTCATTATCTAATCCAGCATATTCAATTGGAACTGTTTACAATGGTCAAACAGGCGCTTCTGCACCAACTAATGTGATTGATCCGAACATTAAGTCTTCGGTATTAACAAGTTCTGAATATGGATTTGATATGAAGTTTTTAAACAACAGACTAGGATTGAGTGCAACTTATTTTAATAATATTAATGGACCTGGTATTAGAAACTATCCTTTGTCTCAAACAACTGGTATTACTGGCTTTACAACCAATGCCATTAAAACACAAATTAGAGGTGCTGAACTTTCATTAACTGGCTCACCTTTAAAAAGCGCAACTGGCTTAAATTGGGATGTAATGGTTAACTGGTCTACGTTTAAAGAAACTTACAAAGAATTACCTTCAAACTTTGCTAGTTACCAATTTCAACAAGGTGATCGTGTAGATAAAGTCTATGCAGGTGTTACAGCTAAAACTGCAGATGGTCAAGTAATTAACAATAGTGCAGGTTATCCAGTTTATTTGCCTAAAGCGCAATATGTAGGAAATGCCGATGCAGATTTTAGTTGGTCTATATACAATAAATTCAACTACAAACAATTCAGCTTGTCTTTTCAATTTGATGGTAAAGTGGGTGGAATTATTCAAGACCGTGTAATGAGAAAAGGTATTGAAGGTGGATCGAATATTTTTACTGCTGAAGGTGCAGTTGGTGCAGCAAGAGCAATTGAAGCTAAAAATATTATTTACAATCCAGCAACTGGTACTTATTCTATGACACCTGGTTTTAAAGGAACTTATGTAGGTGAAGGTGTTCAAATTTCTAATGGTACTGCTATTACTTATGATCCTGTAACTGGTGTGATTACTAATTTAGCTGCTTTGCAATTTAAAAATAATACTGGCGTAGCAAATTTCATTCAAGATTATGTAAGTAGTTTCTTTAATGATTTTGAACACACTTCTGTTAAAAAAACTTATGCAAAATTGCGCGAATTAGTTATCACTTATTCTATTCCACAATCTGCATTGGGTAAAAAATCGTTCATCACTAAAATTGATTTCTCATTGGTAGGACGTAACCTTTTATACTTCTTCCCTAATCGATTCAAAGACATGGATATTGACCAATATTCTGGACGTGATTACAACAGTGGAAATAGTAAAGAGTACAACTTACAAACGCCAACTACCCGTAGTTATGGCTTTAACGTAAATTTTGTTTTCTAATTTTTAACATCATTTGAAAACATTAAAAAATACAAGTATGAAATTTAATAAGCAAATTGGTTTTCTATTTTTAGCTTTTATAATTATAGCTAGTAGTTGCACCAAAACATTCGATAAATATGCAGTCAATCCAAATCAACCTACATCGGTGCCTGCATATCTTTTACTAAGACAGATTGAAAATTCAATCATGGTATTTCCTGGTGGAGACGAAGATAAGTTTAGCCAAAATACTTTATCTACCTATACTTATTATGGTAATAACGAATATTGGACTGGTAGTGCTAGTTTAAACTTTGGCACACTTAACAATGTTATTGCAATGGAAAAAGAAGCGGCAAAAGCATCTACCAGTGCTACAGCTGTTAATCCTTATGGGGCTTTAGCAAAATTCTTTAAAGCTTATATTTTTATTAATATGAGTATGAAAGTTGGTGATTTGCCAATGACAGATGCTTTGAAGGGATTAGATATGCCAACTCCAAAGTATGATACGCAAAAGCAAATTTTCATTCAAAGTTTACAATTATTAGAAGATGCTAATACACAATTAGCTGCATTAATTGCGTCTTCAAATACTGCTTTATTGGGTGATTTTTATTTCTTAGAAAGAATTTCCAATTCAAAAGATCCGTTGACTACTTTAAAGCAATGGCAAAAAGTGGTTAATACTTTTAAATTGCGTGTATTGATTAATTTAAGCAAAAAGTCTGCCGATACTGATTTAAATATCAAACAGAAATTTGCTGATGTAATTAATAATCCAACTAAGTATCCAATCATGACTGATTTGACAGATAACTTAGAGTATCAATACAATACTGCCTTTAATTATTATCCAAATAACAAAGGAAACTATGGTAATGATGCTACACGTTTATGTGTTGCTGCAACTTGGTTAAATACATTAAGTAGCTTAAATGATTTAAGAGCAATGAAAGTTGCCGATCCTGCACGTGGCTTGGGCTTCTCTGATACATCTTACAAATCTTTTGTAGGTGGTGGAAATGGCGAAGACATGAGTACTTTGGGTGGAAAAATTAATGCATTTACTATTTCTCCAATTGGCAGAAAAAGATATTATGATGGATATGTTGGTGAAAATACTTTCTTAGTTGGTTATCCTGAAATGTGTTTAAACATTGCAGAAGCAATCAATCGTGGATGGATTACTGGAACTGCCGATACTTGGTACCAAAAAGGAGTGAAAGCAATGTTTTCATTCTATGGTATTGTTGATGGAGCTAATACAGTTTCTTTCTTAAAAGGTACTGCACCTGGAGATTATGTAAACTATACAGTGAACTTTAGTTTCACAAACTACTTTAACCAAGCTTCAGTTAAATACGCTGGAGATAACGCTACTGGTTTAACACAAATTTTAACCCAACGTTATTTAACCTTGGCTCGTAACTCTGGATTAGAAGGTTATTACCAATGGAGAAGAACAGGTGTTCCTGTATTTTCAACTGGTCCTGGAACTGGTAATAGTAACGTGATTCCTTTACGTTACCAATATCCATCTTCTGAAATTGCTACGAATAAAGATAATTATACTGCTGCTGTAGCAAGTCAGTATGGTGGTAAGGATGATATTAATGCGCAAATGTGGATTATTAAATAAGGGTTCATTTAATGTTTTTTAATAGGAGCGGAACTTAATTGATTCCGCTCCTATATTTTGTTTATAGCAAATACTATTAATGATGAAAAAACTATTTATTATAGTTGCATTTATATTCTGTTACAGTTTTACAGTAAAAGCACAATTGAAAACTGAAAATATTGTAATTGTTACTTTAGATGGAATGCGCTGGCAGGAAGTTTTTTCAGGTGCTGATTCTGTAATTTTAAATAATAAAAAATTCACCAAAGATTTTACTGGAACTCAAGCTAAATATTGGGCAAAAGATGTCTTGGCTCGTAGAAAAAAATTATTTCCCTTTTTATGGTCTGAAATTGAGCAAAATGGGCAGTTGTATGGTAATAGAAAATTGGGAAATTTAGTTAATAATGCAAATAAGTATAAATTTTCATATCCTGGTTATAATGAAATATTTACAGGGTACCCCGATACCTTGGTAAATTCAAATGATAAAATTTTCAATAAAAATATAAATGTTTTAGAATTCCTAAACCATCAAAAGGGTTTTGAAGGCAAGGTGGCTGCATTTTCTACTTGGGATGTATTTCCATATATTTTAAATAAAAATAGAAGTGGAATTTATGTTAATTCAGATACAGACTCTTTGCATTTTAACAACCCTCAGTTGCAGTTAGTAAACGATATGCAGTTTTTAACAACTCAACCAATTGGTGTTCGTCCTGATGTATTTACTTATTTTGCTGCAAGAGAGTATTTTAAAGCCTACAAACCAAAAGTATTATATATCTCTTTTGATGAAACTGACGACTTTGCTCATGCAGGAGAATATGATCAATATTTAAATAGCGCACATGCAGAAGATGCAATGATTGCTAATCTTTGGAAAATAATACAATCAGATCCCCAATACAAAAACAAAACCACTTTATTAATCACTTGCGATCATGGCAGGGGTGATTTGATTAAAGATAATTGGCAGCACCATGGCGAAAATATTTCTGATGCTGGACAAATTTGGTTGGCAGCAATAGGGCCAGATTCAAAGCCATTAGGCGAAGTAAAAACAACCACAACATTATTTCAAAAGCAATTGGCTGCCTCTTTTGCTAAGATTTTAGGCTTTGATTTTGTAGCAAATCATCCTGTTGCAGAACCTATTAAATCATTATATACAAATTAGTTTTATATTGTTATTGTATTTTCAATCAAACAAATTGTTTCTATGAATTTCGATTTAGTTGTTTTTGATATGGCTGGTACTACTGTATTAGATAGAGGTAATGTAAACGACTCATTTAGGTTTGCTTTTGCTGAATCGGGTATTATAGTAAGTCCAGAAGATGTAGATACAGTAATGGGCTATCGTAAAATTGAAGCCATAGAAATTATTTTAAAAAAGTACTTAGAAAAAACTGAATATGATAGTGCTATGATTAACCATATTCATGAAATATTTACCCGAAATATGGTAACTTTTTATGAAAATGATGTGGATTTAAAAGCACTTCCATTTGCAGAAGAAACATTTATGTTACTTCAAGGAAAAGGAATTAAAGTAGCTTTAAATACTGGGTTTACAAGAGAAATTGCAGATGCTATTTTGTTAAGGTTAGGATGGAAAAGTAGTCCGTTTATTAATATGGTTATTTGTAGTGATGAAGTTGTTGAAGGGCGTCCACATCCTTATATGATTCAAGCAATCATGCAGCAACTACAATTAGAAGATTCAAACCGTGTTGTTAAAATTGGTGATACTTCGGTAGATATTTTAGAAGGACAATTTGCAAAATGCGGCTTAGTTGTGGGTATTACAACAGGTGCATATACAAGTGCACAACTAAGCGAATATCAACCAGATAAAATAATAGATTCATTACAGGAATTGCCTGCATTAATTGATTAAATATTGCTACAACTCATTAAAAAAATACAAGAAGATAAATACAGAGATAATTGGGTAGCAATATATGCTTCTCTAATTAGTTTTTTAACTTATGCATCCGTATACGCTTTTAGAAAGCCATTTACTGTTGGTAGTTTTTCGGA
>CAIKZP010000128.1 GCA_903831935.1 uncultured Bacteroidota bacterium
AGAGCTATAAAACGTAAACTTTTACCCTGTGAAAGATATTGTCCAATCAATTCCCTTTCATCGATACTTAACCTTTGATATTTATTCATTACAACAATTTAACTTAGTTAAACTGTTGCGTTAAATATTTGAACCTAAGAAATATAAAAGTACAAACGAAGCTTTTATAGTAAAACAAGAACACTTTATTATTAATTGGCTAAATCTACTTACTATTTTATCCATTATAATTTCTGTAGGATATTCAATGCTTACTATTCAATATATACTGACGAATGGTGTTTCAAATATAACTGTTTCACATTTTTTTATTAATTATATAATTGCACTAGCTTATGCTTGCATACCATTATTAATGCTATTATTTCCGAGTATTTTATACGGAATTCCTATTGTTAGAACTGAGGAATTAGCTATTGATAGTCAATCGCCTGCATTAAAGCAAGCAGACACTACTTTTATAATGCCAGCTTTAAAAAACCTGTCGCCCGAAGATAATTTTGTGTTATTAGCCGAAAAAATACTGCAGCATATCAATAATAAAAAGCCTTATTTAGATCCAAAATTTAATATTGACGACATATCAGAAAAATTGAATATTCCAAAACACCATGTCTACTTCTGCTTTAGTAATGTGATCAATAAAAAGTTTACCAAAATAAGAACCGAGCTGCGCATTGAACATGCTAAAAAATTGCTTTTGAGTGAAGAGATCACCATTTCATCATTAGAAGGTATCTGGACAAAATCGGGCTTCTCTTCAAAAACTAGCTTCTTTACTTCCTTTAAAGAGGAAACCGGAATGACCCCTATTGAATTTATTGAATGTTCGCCGCTTTCTTTAGGATAAAATATTAAAAAAATAGCAGGAATCCCTTCCTGCTATCGACTTTTTTGCTGACTTAACTAAATAAGTCATCCATTGTCACTTCGTTTTGAATAAGCTTGTTATAATATGGATTTTTAGATGTTCCATAAGTTGAAACCATTGTTAGAAAAATTGTTTTTTTAGTTTTGGTTACAGCAACAAAAACATCTTTTTTCTGCTCAATTTCTTCTGCATATTTTTTACTAATTGTAAATGTGTTGCTAGAGAACTTCATTTCACAAATATTAATACATCGGTCAGATCTATCTAGTAATAAATCTATTTGCGCTCCCTTATTATTGGTGCTTGGTGTATTTCTCCATATTGATTCTTCTACAAAAACAGTATTAATTCCTAGAGCGAACTTTATTTGTTCAACATGTTTTAAACATATTGACTCAAAAGCAAATCCACTCCAGCTTGCCCAAGACGGCATTTCGCTTATTCTTAACCATGTGCCCTTTCCTGTTCCTTTCTTTTTGCCCATATATTTTAAATAGAACAAAGAATATTCATCCGATAAACGATACACTAAATCTTTTGTGGATTTGCCAAATGGAATATAGCTATTAATAAATCCCGACTCTTCAAGTTCCTCTAATACCTGACTAACTGTGCCACCAGAACTCAATGCAGTATTTGTAATGATCTCCGACCTTGTTAGTCCTTTACTTTTTCCTGCTAATGCTTTAACTACTGTAATATGATTTGATGAATGATCAAAAAGAGATGAATAGAGATTATTAAATTCATCTACAAGATAGCCGTGCTGCGTAAAACAGATTCTATCTATGGCCTGTGTTGCACTTTCACCAGGCTGAATATTAGATAAATATTGTGGAATACCTCCCATAACCATATATAAATTAAGCACCTGATACCTATCTAATTTTACTGAACGGCTTTTTAAATACGCTTCAGTTTCTTGAAGTGTAAACGGAGATAACTTTATTCGAACGCTTACCCTGTTGTGCAATCCCCCCTTATTCTTTACAATATTTTGTATCATCCACGAAGCGGCCGATCCACATATTACAACTGTAAGATTCGGGTGCTTTGAGGCCCATGTATTCCAGAAATAATCAAATGCTTTTAAGAAATTAGATTTAGGAGAATTAATCCAAGGAAATTCATCGAAGAATATGACTGCTTTTTTTTTGTTAACTATTGGCTCTAATAATTTTTCTAAAATATCAAATGCAACAGACCAATTAGTGGGCACTGCAAAATCCGAAGGACTGCCAGTTGCTTTTTTTAAAGAGCGACTAAAATTTTCTAATTGCTCTGATAGGTTTGCATTTTTTACTCCCGTAAACTCAAACGCAATTTGCTTCTCATATACAGACCTAATTAAAAATGTTTTACCAACACGACGTCTGCCATAAAT
>CAIKZP010000129.1 GCA_903831935.1 uncultured Bacteroidota bacterium
CAGCCAATACCAAGCCTCAAATTACCATCGACCATTTAGCCCTTTTTGTGGTAGACCTGCAAAAAGAGCAAAATTTTTATAGCCAAGTAATGCAATTAGATAGTTTGGCAGAACCTTTTCATGATGGCAAACACGCTTGGTTTACCATTGGCGACGGCATTGCAATGCATATCATTCAGGGGGCACCTCAAACCAAGGAATATTACAAAAACAACCACATGTGCTTTAGTGTTCCGGTAATGGAAGCGTTCACCAAACACCTAACGGCGCATTCAATACCTTTCGAAGACGTAAAGGGTACAATTGGTGCCATAACCAACCGAATTGATGGCATTCACCAAATATGGTTACAAGATCCTGAAGGTTAGTGGATAGAAATAAATGATGCGCCACATAAAAAACGCTAATTCCCATTATCTTTGCCGACTCTCAACCAATTAGTACTATGCGATTTTATAATATTATCATTAAATACCGTTTCTGGTTAAGCATCTTGGCGGTAGTGCTTGGGGTTACTTTAAATGTAACAGGAACTGGCTTTTGGCCAATTTTTCCTATCTATTTTATTGGACTCATAGGATTTGCCAGCCATTTTTTTATTGGACCCATGCGCTTAATTCAAGAGCCTATGGAAGCTGGAAATATTGAAGAAGTAGAACGCATTTTAGCAACCATTTGGTTTCCAAACCTATTGTATAAGCCTGTTCGCTCTACTTATTATACCATCAAAGGCAATATTGCCATGATGCAACAAGACTTTGATACTGCCGAAAAGCACTTGAAAAAAAGTTCTTCATTAGGTTCTGCAATGCCTGAAGCCGAAGGAGCAAACAAACTGCAATTAGGCATGATGTGCATGCAAAAAGGCGACCTTAAACAAGGCGAAGCCTATATCCGTGCGGCTATTCGCGCTGGTATTCCAGACAAAGAAAGCGAGGCGGTGGCTTATTTAAGTATGTGTCAAATTTTTATGAACAAGCGTGAGTTCCGTGCTGCTAAAGATTTTTTTAGAAGAGCAAAAGCTTGTAAACCAACCACCAAACAAGTGCTTGATCAAGTGAAAGAAATTGAAAAATACATTTCTCGCGTTCCAGGATAACTGAGTTCGAAACAACAATATTTTAATCCCGATCCAATCTATTTGGTTCGGGATTTTTTTTATAACATGATGAAAATCACTTTATATACTGAACATTATTACTTAATTTGTAATATGAAGGGAAGCAGTGGTTTGATTCCTGAGACCGAATTATCCCATTACTACTTTTCTTATTAGCAAGATTTGATTTTTAAAAACAAAAAACAAAAAACAATTGCATTATGAAGAAGAACATGGGAAACCTCGACAGAATTACACGCATTATGTTAGCGGTAGTTTTTGCAGCACTTTATTTTACTGAAATTACAACAGGAACAATTGGCCTTGTATTAGTAATAATTGGAGGTGTGTTTTTAGCAACTTCCTTTATTAGTTTTTGTCCACTATACACAATTGTAGGAATCAATACATGTCCTAAAGACGAAGAATAGTTTATATAGTTAATGCCCATCAAACACCGATGGGCATTAACTTTTATTGATTATTGTAAGGCTTGGTAAACCTGTACTTTAAATTTCTCATTTATATCGCTGTGGCTAGATGGATACATTTGTAATACAAATTGTCCAACAATTTTTTCTTTAGGATCTATCCAATAAGTAGAACTAAACATTCCTCCCCAACTAAAACTATCCATTGAATAATAAGACTGTCCGTAATTGGATGGTGTTACTATTTCAAATCCTAATCCAAACTTATTAATGCCTTTACCACTAAATATATTTCCTATTTGATTAGTGGTCATTATTCTTATGCTAGCCTTGCTAAGAATATGGTGTCCATTATAGTCTCCGCCATTGAGAAGCATTTGCATAAACTGCGCATAATCGTAAGCAGTAGAAACAAGTCCGCCTCCGCCAGAATAAAAACTTCCGCCAGCCAAATTGGGGTAATCCCTATAAAAACTACCATTCAATCGAATCATTTCTGGCATTTTTACTGCGTGCTTGTTGCTATCTTCAGTATAAAGCATGGTTAAGCGTCCTTGCTTTTCTTTAGGCAGATAGAAATAAGTATCCTTCATACCAATTGGCGCAAAAATATTCTTGCTGAAATAATCGCTCAAACTCATGCCACTCACTACTTCCACCAAATATCCTAGTACATCTGTATTTAATCCGTAAGTAAATTTTTCACTTGGCTGATGTAGTAATGGCAACTTGGCCAAGGCTAAAATATTATCAGCCAATAAGCCGCCTTTTAAACCGATTCCACCAACTACGCCTGCTTTTGCATAAATCATATTCATGGTATCGTTGCCAATTTGCGCATAACCAATTCCTGAAGTATGGGTTAATAATTCGCGGATAGTGATTTCTTTTTTTGCAGGAACACTGGTATAGCTAGAATCGGCTCTATTGAATTTTTCTAAAACCCTTGGCTTCTTAAACGCAGGAATATATTTTGAAATAGGATCGTTTAATAATAACTCTCCAGCTTCTACTAATTGCATAATAGCCACACTAGTAATGGCTTTGGTTTGAGAAGCAATTCTAAATATCGCGTCTTTTTTTAAAGGAGTTTTACTAGTAATATCTTCGTAACCAATGGCTTTATGGTAAACAATATGGCCATTTTTTGCAATGATGGCAATGCCTCCATTAATCCATCCACTGTCTATATATTTTTGAACAATTTTATCTATTCGGGCCAATCGTTCTGCCGAAAAATTTTCTTTTTCAGGACTCGCATAACTTAAACTAAGGGGTTGCGCATTGGCACTAACAAAACAGCAAAGCATTGCTGCTAGTAAAAAACAAGCAATTTTATTCATGGGATTATAGCGTTTGAGCAACTAATTTCACCAAGATTTTAGTAATAACCAATTATAATTTTGCAGTGTGTTATTAAGTAGAAACTATTGAGCAGTAAGCAATCGCTCTAATTGCATAGGAAAATGCAAATGCTCAAGTGCATGAATTTTATTGGCCAAACTATCTGCAGTATCCAATGGATCAATATTGCAAGTTGCTTGAAAAATAATACCACCTTCGTCGTAGTGTTCATTTACCCAATGAATACTAATGCCAGATTCTTTTTCGCCAGCAGTAATCACTGCTTCGTGTACTTTGGCGCCATACATACCTTTCCCGCCATATTTAGGCAACAATGCTGGATGGATATTTACAATTTTATTAGGATAGGCTTCAATTAAAGCAGCTGGAATTTTCCATAGAAACCCTGCTAACACTATAAAGTCAATCGCATTTGCGGCTAGCTCGGCAGTATACGCATCGCCCTTTAAAAATGGCTCCTTTTCAATCATTAAAACCGGAATTTGGTTATTAGATGCAATGGTTAAAACTCCTGCGCCGGGTTTATTACAAACAATCAGGGCAATTTTTATGGTAGGATGGTGTTCAAAATGCGCAATAATTTTAGCTGCATTGCTACCTGCGCCAGATGCAAAAATGGCTAGACGAGTTATTTTAGAAGGCGTTTCAGACAAAATCTTCAACTTGGTTAATAGTTTCTTTTCGTATTTCCAGAAGAAAGGCCATTGGCCCAATAAAGCACCATAAAGCAATAAAATACCCTGATATCCTACCAAAAGCATGGCTAATCTTAATAAAACCTTCCAAGCCCAATAGGTTTCAGCACTCATTCCAAGCCATGTTGTAACATAACGAGTAATCATTGCTGTAGTAGTACCTGTTAAGGCAAAAGCCAGAAAAATTATCCAAAATTGACGGTTATTTACCCCCCATTTCTTTCGTAAACCTCTTAACATGCACCAAAAGTGCAACAAATAATTCACTTTTCTAAACCCACTCAACAAATAAGGGCGGATATTCAATTTCGTTTACATTTCTATGACACGAATGCTGCCAAACGCCAACAAAACGCTGAAACCCTTATAAACAAAGGGAAAAATATTTTTTTTAAAGGTCTAGTTTTTGTCAGTCGCGTGTCATAATTTTGCAGCCGTTGAAGGATATTTTTCCACACTAAGAACCACCGTTTGTGAATATGATTTCATATAGACGTATTTCTAAGGCAGTATTGTTAAGCAGCCTCCTTTTTTTAGGGGCTAGTTTTGCAATGACAGCTACCGCGCAAGATGGTAAGACTTTGTTTAGCACAAATTGTGCTTCCTGTCATGCTGTTCACAAGAAATTAACCGGACCTGCCCTTGCTGGGGTAGAAGATCGTTGGCCCGATAAAGCCAAATTGCACGCTTGGGTAAAAAACAGTGCTGCATTCCTAAAAACAGGCGATACCTACGCAAACAACTTGTATGTGGAGTTCAACAAAACTTCCATGACACAGTTTCCAGGATTAGCAGACAAGGATATTGATGCTATTTTGGCTTACATTAAAACAGTTCCTGCTCCTGGTTCAGAAAAACCAGCGGCTGGTGCAGGTGCTCCTGCGGCAGAAGGCGATAACACTTTATTATTTGGAGTTTTATCATTAATTCTTGCAGTAGTTGCTTTAATATTAATGCAGGTTAATTCAAATCTTAAAAAACTAGCTAACGAACGTGCTGGCGAACCTAACGAAACACCTGTTTCTTTTTGGAAGCACAAATCTTATATTACTTTAGGCACAATCTTATTATTCATTGTTGGTGGATACTTAACTACCAAAGGTGCTATGGGATTGGGTCGTAGCCAAAATTATCAACCCGTTCAACCTATTTATTATTCACACAAAGTACACGCAGGTATCAACCAGATTAACTGTTTGTATTGTCATGGTGGAGCACAAGAAGGCAAGCACTCAAATATTCCAAGTGTGAATATTTGTATGAACTGTCACTTAGCTATTAATGAATACAAAGGCGAAAAAATCTATACCGAAGAAGGCGTAGAAGTGAACGGAACTGCAGAGATTCAGAAATTATACAAATATGCCGGTTTTGAATTTGGTAAACTATGGGATGCTACTCAAGCAAAACCCATTGAATGGACGCGTATCCACAACCTTCCAGACCATGTTTACTTTAATCACTCTCAGCACGTAAAAGCAGGTAAGGTTCAATGCCAAACTTGTCATGGTGACATCACTAAAATGGACGAAGTGAAGCAGTTTGCCGATCTTAGTATGGGTTGGTGTATTAACTGTCACCGCGAAACCAAAGTTCAATTTAAAGACAATGGTTTCTATAGCATTTACGAGAAATACCACCAAGACTTAAAATCTGGAAAGATTGATAGCACTAAGGGTATTACTGTTGAAAGCATCGGTGGTACGGAATGTCAAAAATGTCACTATTAATCAAAAAATAATTACAGGCAGTTAATCGCTGCATGTTGTTGATCATAAACATAAAGAGGCAAGGGTTGCTCGCAACAACTTATCGCTATCAACTAAATATATTATGGAGCAAAAAAAGATCTGGCAAAGTTTTGGTGAGCTGAATCAGTCTGAAGCTTATAACAAAGATGTAAAAGACGAATTCAAAGAAGAATTACCGTTTGTTGCAGAAGAAGGCAAGAGTTTTTTAGAAGCCAAAGCGCCACGCAGAGACTTTTTAAAATACCTCGGTTTTAGTACTGCTGCGGCCGCTGCTGCAGCTAGTTGCGAAATGCCGGTTAAAAAGTCTATTCCTTTTGCCAACAGACCAGAAGATATTGTACCTGGTGTATCTAAATACTATGCTACAACCTACGTGCAAGACGGAGATGTGGTAAGTGTGGTTGCCAAAGTACGCGATGGTCGTCCTATTAAATTAGAAGGAAATGATTTGAGTCCTGTAACAGGTGGTGGAACTTCTGCCCGTGTTCAGGCTTCTGTTTTAGATTTATATGATACTGCTCGTTTGCGTTTCCCTACTATTAATGGTAGCGAAGTTACTTTCGATGCTGCCGACAAATCTATTGCCGATGCATTAAAAGACAATCGCAATGTTGTTGTTTTAACTAGCACCATTACTTCACCAACTACTAAAGATGCTATTGCACAATTTTTAGCAAAATATCCAGGTGGTCGTCACGTAACATACGATGCAGTTTCTTATAGCGGTATGTTATTGGCCAACGAATTAACCTATGGCAAAAAAGCCATCCCATCTTATCAATTCAACAACGCAAAAGCAATTGTTAGTATTGGTGCAGATTTCTTAGGTACTTGGTTAAGCCCGGTTGAATTTGCAAAGCAATATGCAACTGGTAAAAAAATCAACGAGAAGAATCCATCAATGAGCAAACACATTCATTTTGAAAGTGTAGCAAGTTTAACAGGATCTAATGCAGATGAAAAATATTTACACCGTCCTTCAGAAACAGGTGCTATTGCAGCTGCTTTATTAAGTGCGGTGAACGGTGCTGCCATTACTGGTATTAGCAACGAAAAATTAAAAGCAGGCATTGCTAAAGCAGCAAAAGAATTACTTGAAAATAAAGGTGCAGCACTTGTAGTAAGTGGTAGCAATGATGTGAATGTGCAAGTAATTGTAAATGCTATTAACGAAGCTGTTGGTGCCGGTGGAAAAACCATCAATTGGGCTAGCACTTTAAATTATCGTCAAGGTGTTGATGCCGATTTTGCACAACTAGTAGAAGATATGAATGCTGGAAAAGTTGGTGCTTTATTAATTCACGGAGCAAACCCTGCTTATACTTGGTATGACGCAGATAAGTTTGTTGCTGGATTAAAAAAAGTAACTACAAGCATTTCTTTCAATACCAAAGTTGATGAAACAGCAACGCTTTGTAAATTCGTTTTACCTGATCATCATTTCTTAGAAAGCTGGGGTGATGCAGAAGCAAAATCTGGTTATTACTCTTTAATCCAACCAACTATTTATCCATTGTTCAAAACACGTCAATGGCAAGATAGTTTGTTAAAATGGAGTGGAGATAGCAAAGACTATTTAGCGGTTGTAAAAAATTATTGGTCTGCTAAAGTTGGTGGCGAAACTGGTTGGGATAAAGCTTTACAAGCGGGTGTTATCAACCCAACTACTATTGCAAATCCAACAGGTGCTTCATTTAATAGTAGTGCAGTAGCAGCAGCCGTTGCCGCTGTTTCTTCTGCTAAAAAAGGCGGAAAAATTGAATTAGTATTATACGAAAAAATAGGTATTGGTGCTGGTCAAGGTGCTTCAAATCCTTGGTTACAAGAATTACCAGATCCAGTTACTCGTGCCACTTGGGACAACTACGTTATTGTTTCTCCAGCAATGGCTAAAACATTATTGAACATTGATTTGAACGATAATGGACAAGCAGATGCTTACGAAGTTAATCCTCCTAAAAAAGTAGTAAAAGTTACTGTAAACGGAAAAAGCATTGAACTTCCAGCCTTAATTATTCCTGGTACACAAGTTGATACAATTGGTATTGCTGTTGGATATGGTCGTTCAGAAAATATTGGTAAAGCAGCTGCGGGTGTTGGTAAAAATGCCTTCCCTCTAGCAAGCTTAGCTGGTGCAAGTGTAAACTTTAGTAATGCCGATGTAACGGTTGTTGCAACAGAAGAAAAATATCCAGTAGCACTTACACAAACACATAGTCGTTACGATACTGCTCAAGGTAATCGTACCGAAGTGATGAAAGAAATTTCTCTTGCCGAATACAAAGCGAATCCTACAGAAATTAGAGAAGATCGCGAAGCAGAATTAAAACCTTACGGCGGACTTGAAAAGTTTGAAGGTCAAGGAACCATCTATCCAGTTTACGACCGTCCAGGAATTAAATGGGGAATGAGTGTTGACTTAAACAGCTGTAATGGTTGCGGTGCTTGCGTTGTAGCATGTAATGCAGAAAATAACGTTTCAGTAGTTGGTAAACCAGAAGTTTTACGCGGACACGAAATGCATTGGTTACGTATTGACCGTTATTATAGCGGCGATATGGAAAATCCAAATGTGGTTTTCCAACCATTAATGTGTCAACACTGCGATAACGCACCTTGCGAAAACGTTTGTCCAGTAGCCGCTACTAACCACAGCAGTGAAGGATTAAACCAAATGACATATAACCGTTGTATTGGTACAAGATATTGCGCTAATAACTGTCCTTATAAAGTACGTCGCTTTAACTGGGCCGATTACACAGGTGCAGATAGCTTCCCAGACAACCAAGAAGGAATTGTAAACGATGTGGTATTGAATATGAGCGACGATCTTACACGTATGGTGTTAAACCCAGACGTTACAGTTCGTTCTCGTGGTGTGATTGAAAAATGTTCTTTCTGTGTGCAACGTTTACAAGAAAGTAAATTGAATGCTAAAAAAGAAAGCCGCCCAATGGTTGATAGCGATTTAAAAGTTGCTTGTCAACAATCTTGTCCTACCAATGCCATTAATTTTGGTAATGCAAACGACAAAAACAGTGCGGTTTCTAAAGTACGCGTTGACAATCCAAATCGCCAATTCTATGTGTTAGAGCAATTACACGTTTTACCAAATGTTACTTATTTGGCTAAAGTGCGTAACCAAGATGAAGAGAAAAAAGAAGGCGCTCACGCATAGTTTAAAACGTTTTGAAAAGCTGATACAATAAAAAACTTGGTTAACTACGGTTAACTGAATAAATACAAAGACCAGATGCATTTAAAGTACGAATCACAGCTTAGGGAACCATTGGTGTATGGCGATAAGAACTATCACCAGGTAACAGAAGATATCGTTCGCCCAATTGAAGCCAAACCTACCCGTTTATGGTATATTGGTTTTTACATTGCGGTGTGCTTATTGCTTTTCGGAGTTTACGCCATTTACCGCGACGTTACTTACGGTATTGGACAGTGGAACCTGAATAAAACAGTAGGTTGGGGATGGGATATTACCAACTTCGTTTGGTGGGTAGGTATTGGTCACGCGGGTACGCTGATCTCTGCTATCTTATTACTATTCCGCCAAGGATGGAGAACCGGTGTAAACCGTGCTGCAGAAGCCATGACCATTTTTGCGGTAATGTGCGCTGGACAGTTTCCTATTTGGCACATGGGTCGTGTATGGATGGCATTCTTTGTATTGCCTTACCCTAACTCACGCGGACCATTATGGGTGAACTTTAACTCACCATTGTTATGGGATGTGTTTGCGATCTCTACTTATTTCACAGTATCCTTATTATTCTGGTATAGTGGTTTATTACCCGATTTTGCAACCGTACGTGATCGTGCATTTACCAAATTGCGCAAGCGTTTGTATGGTGTAGCAGCATTTGGTTGGACGGGTTCTACCAAACACTGGCAACGTCACGAATCTTTATCATTGGTATTGGCTGGTTTGAGCACACCATTGGTATTATCGGTTCACACAATTGTATCTTTTGACTTCGCTACTTCAGTAATTCCTGGATGGCATACAACCATCTTCCCTCCATACTTTGTGGCTGGTGCCATATTCTCTGGATTTGCCATGGTGCAATCTTTAATGGTAATCATTCGTAAGGTATTTGCAATGGAAGATTATATTACCATGGGGCATATTGAAGCAATGAATAAAGTAATTGTTTTAACAGGATCCATTGTAGGTGTTGCCTATTTAACTGAATTGTTCATGGGTTGGTATAGTCAAAATAAATACGAAGGATATACTTTCTGGTATAGCCGTGCTTATTTGTTTAGTCCTTATGGCTGGAGCTATTGGGGTATGATGGCTTGTAACGTATTAAGCCCTCAAATTTTCTGGTTCCGTAAAATGCGTAGAAATATTTTTGTAACCTTCTTTATGAGTGTTATTGTAAATATTGGTATGTGGTTCGAGCGTTTTGTAATTATCGTTACTTCATTGTATCGCGATTACCTTCCATCAAGTTGGTCTGTTTATTATAGCCCTACTATTTGGGAGATTGGTTTCTACGCTGGAACATTTGGATTATTCTTTACCTGCTTCTTCTTATTTGCTAAATACTTCCCAGTAATTGCCATTGCAGAAATTAAGTATGTATTGAAAACTACCGGAGAAGGTTATAAAGGAAGAATGGACAAAATTGAAGGTGAATCATTGGAAACTTTTGTTCACGATCACGCACATTAATACAACTAACTATGGCAAAAAAGAAATTCGTAATAGGCTGTTTTGATGATGAAGCCGTTTTGTTTCCTGCAGTAAAAAAAGTTCGTACAGCAGGTTATAAAATTCATGATGTGTACACACCGTTTGCCGTGCATGGTTTAGATCATGCAATGGGTTTACGCGAAACAAGTTTACACACTGCTGGTTTCATTTATGGTATTACCGGAACAACTACTGCATTGAGTTGCATTAGCTGGATTTTTACAAAAGACTGGCCTTTAAATATTGGTGGTAAACCCCATTTTGCTTTACCAGCTTGGATTCCAATCACTTTTGAGTTAACAGTATTGTTTGCAGCTGTTGGAATGGTTTTAACTTTTTGCTACCTCTGCCAATTGGCACCGTTTGTAAAAAAGCACCATTTCCATGCGCGTTCTACTGATGATCTTTTTGTAATGGTTATTGAGTGTACTGATAAAACCAATACAGATGATTTGCAAGCATTTTTAACTTCGGGTGGTGCAGTGGAAACCAATGTACAAGTTGCTGAAGAGGGCTGGTGGTTAGGACGATACGACCAAGACGAAATGCCATTTCAAACCAAAGAAATTGTTGCTGCTTAATATTAGAACTGAATCATGATGAATAAATTATCAATCATAGCTATTTTGTCTGCCGCCGCAGTGATCATAAGCTGTAGCGATGTAAAACGTAAACCAGGATCTGTATATATGCCAGATATGGCTTACAGTCGTGCTTATGAAACTTATGCAGACCATAGTAATTTAGCCGAGAAAGGAATCAATTACAACAATCGTCCGGTTGTTGGAACAATGGCTCGTGGCGAAGAATTGCCTTTTCATATTACTAAAGATGCTGCTGGTGATACAACCAATTATGTAGCATCTAAGCAAGTAAAAAGTCCTATCGATTCTTTGTCTGCTGCTGAGTATACCGAAACTGAACGTTTGTATTTAATTAATTGTGGCGTTTGTCATGGTGCTAAATTAAATGGCAATGGTCCTTTGTACAAAGATGGGGCTGGTCCTTATCCTGTTGCACCAAGAAATTTAATTGCCGATCCAGTAGTTTCTGTAATGCCAGAAGGTCAAATGTTTTATTCTGTAACCTATGGCAAAAACTTGATGGGCTCTTATGCTTCTCAGTTAAACAGACGCCAACGTTGGATGGTTATTAGGTATATTAAATTGAATCAATTAAAAGCGAAAGCCGCTGCAGCACCTGCTGCTATGGCAATTGCTGCGAAATAAATTAAACATCCAGTCAAATATTGATTGGGTAAAGTACTAACTGATATAAAAGAGTAAAGATGGCATCTATCAGATTGCAATTTGAAATACCCGGAAAAATGAAAACCTGGTCATTAGGTTTGATTGGCGTAGGGTTGTTTGCTTTAATCTTTGGTTTAGTAACCAAAGGATTCAGCAGCGATGAACACGAGCAAGTACATTTTTGGGGAACCTTAATGTATAATACGATCTTCTGGACGTTGATTTGTAATGCCAGTATGTTCTTTATTTGTATCACTACCCTTGCTATGGGCGGCTGGCAACAATCGTTCCGTAGAATTCCTGAAGCAATTTCAACCATGGTTCCAATTTTTGGTTCTATCACTTTTGCCGTATTAATTTATGTGGTAGTAAGCGATAAGCACCATATTTATCATTGGTTAGACAAAGAAGCGGTAGCGAAAGATGTTATATTAACTGGTAAAGCTGGTTTCTTAAATGCAAAATTCTTTATCATCTGGACAACCTTAGCAATTGGCTTTTGGAGTTTTCTAGGATGGAGAATGCGTCAATTAAGTAACGAAGCAGATGCTGCTCCAATGGATAACGAAACTGGTGCAAAATTCATTTTAAGAAATACCGTTCGCGCGGCATTATTTACAGTGTGGTTTGCATTAACTGTTGGATCAACTGTTCCTTGGTTATGGATGATGAGTATTGATGCACATTGGTATTCTACTATGTATAGCTGGTATACTTTTGCAAGTACATTTGTTTCTGGTATGTCTTTAATTGCACTTTGGTTAATCTACATGAAAAACAAAGGCTATATGGAATTAACCTCACAAGAGCATTTGCACGATGTGGGTAAATTCATGTTTGCGTTTTCTATTTTCTGGACCTATTTATGGTTCTCTCAATACATGCTTATTTGGTATGCAAATATTCCAGAAGAAACCATTTATTTTAAACACAGGGTTCAAGGGGCATACAAACCAATATTCTTTTTAAACTTGATTATAAACTTCTTGTGTCCGTTGATTATTTTAATGAAGCGTTCTGCAAAAAGAAATTACACATTGGTTGCTTTTATGGCCGTGTTAATCATCTTTGGTCACTGGATTGATTTTTATCAAATGGTAATGGGTAGCTTAATAAAAGAAAAAGTAGAATTAGGTTGGTTAGATTTTGGAATATTAAGCTTCTTTGTAGGTATGATGATTTTCTTTGTAGGAAGGGCATTGGCTAGCAAACCATTAATTCCAAAGTATCATCCGTTTTTAAAAGAAAGTATTATTCACCAGGTATAAATTTAACAGGGTTGCTTGCAACCTTGGTAGTAACAAATTGTTTTAAATAGTATCTCTCAGAAAATATTGATCGTATTATGACCATGTATTTAACTATCGCAGTAATCATACTGATATTCATCGTGATCTTTCAGATTGCGAAGGCAAGTGAGTATGTATCTGTACTAAAAGGAGAGGAAACCTCTCGCAAACAAAACAACAAAATCAACGGATTTTTAATGGTTGCATTTTTAGTATTGGGTTTGTTTGGCGTTTGGTTTTGCAATGAAAAATTATTCGGCAGAACATTGTTGGTACACGATGCTGCAAGTGTAGAAGGTGCAAGAGTAGATTCAATGTTATGGGTAACGCTAGCAGTTACGGGCATTGTATTTATTGGCACTCAAATTGTTTTGTTTTGGTTTGCTTTTAAATACCAAGAAAGCGATAAAAGAAAAGTATACTTCTTTTCACACAGCAATACTTTAGAAGTTGTTTGGACAATTATTCCTGCAATTGCATTAACCGTATTAGTGGTAATTGGTTTACGTAACTGGTTTTTGTTTACCGGAGAAGCTCCAAAAAATGCCATGGTTGTTGAAATCACTGGAAAACAATTTGGATGGATCTATCGCTACCCAGGTTACGATGGTGCATTTGGAAAAAAATATTATAAAAACATTGATGCTGCTTCAAATACATTGGGTTTAATATGGGAAGACGAATTAACCCACGATGATGTAGTTACAGAACAAGCAATGTATTTAGTAAAAGGCAAGCCGGTTAAATTAGTAATTAATTCCAGAGACGTTATACATGATGTGGGTTTATCGCAGTTCCGTTTAAAAATGGATGCTGTTCCTGGTATTCCAACTACCATGTGGTTTACACCAAAATATACTACTGCTGAAATGAAGGAAATTACTGGTAATCCAAATTTTGCATATGAAATCAGTTGCGATCAAATGTGTGGAAACGGACACTATTCTATGAAGGGTATTATTGAAGTAGTATCTCAAGAAGAATATGATCTTTGGATGGCTAAGCAAAAGCCGTATTATTTTGCTGCTTTCCCAGAAAAAGATCCATCAAATGCAAAGCCTAGTGATAGCACTAAATTAGTGGCTAAAACAATGGCAAAAAATTAGTATCAAATCGGCCGCTTGTAAAAAAGCAGTTAATTATTATAAGAAGAAATTATAAAGAATCAGAGTATGAGTAACGAAGCTGTTCTACATGATAACCATTCTCATGAACACGCACACCATGATACTTTTATCACTAAATACGTGTTTAGTCAAGATCACAAAATGATCGCTAAACAGTTTTTGATAACTGGTATGATTTGGGCTGTGTTAGGTGGTTTTATGAGTGTATTGTTCCGTTTGCAATTAGGTTATCCAGATTCCTCTTTCCCTTGGATGGAAGACCTTTTGGGTAAATGGGCCAAAGGTGGTCATATTACACCAGAAGCGTATTATGCTTTGGTAACAACCCACGGAACGGTGTTGGTATTCTTTGTATTAACTGCAGGTTTGAGTGGAACATTTGCCAACTTTTTAATTCCATTGCAAATTGGTGCAAGAGATATGGCATCTCCCTTTATGAATATGCTGAGCTATTGGTTCTTTTTTGCAGCCAGTATTATTATGATGTCTTCTTTCTTTGTTCAAACTGGTCCATTTAGTGGCGGCTGGACGGCTTATCCTCCATTAAGTGCCTTAGGCGATGCGTCTCCAGGTTCTAAATCAGGAATGGATTTGTGGATTATTTCAATGGCTTTGTTTGTAGTGTCTTCATTATTGGGTGGTTTGAATTATATCGCTACTATTTTGAATATGCGTACCAAAGGAATGAGCATGACTCGTTTGCCTTTAACTATTTGGGCTTTGTTCTTTACAGCTGTTTTGGGTGTATTGTCTTTCCCAGTGTTATTGTCTGGTTTTATCTTATTAATTTTTGATAGAAACTTTGGAACTAGTTTTTATCTATCAGATATTTTTGTGAATGGTGTAGGTGCTTTACCTAACGAAGGTGGTAGCGCTATTTTGTTCCAACACTTATTTTGGTTTTTAGGTCACCCAGAGGTTTACATCATTTTGTTACCTGCCATGGGTATGGTTTCTGAAATTTTATCTGTAAACTCTCGCAAACCAATTTTTGGATACATGGCCATGATTGGGTCTTTATTTGCAATTGCTATTTTAGCATTCTTAGTTTGGGCGCACCATATGTTTGTAACAGGATTAAATCCATTCTTAGGTTCGGTGTTTGTATTACTGACTTTATTAATTGCTGTTCCTTCTGCTATTAAAGTATTCAACTGGCTTACTACACTTTGGAGAGGTAATATCCGTTTCACTCCAGGTATGTTGTTTGCTATTGGGTTTGTAAGTTTATTTATTTCGGGTGGTTTAACTGGTATTTGGTTAGGTAACTCTGCATTAGATATTCACTTACACGATACTTATTTTGTAGTTGCACACTTTCACATTGTAATGGGTGTAGCATCTATGTTTGGCATGTTTGCGGGTATCTATCATTGGTTCCCTAAAATGTATGGCAAATATTTAAACAATACACTAGGCTATATTCATTTTTGGGTAACTATTGCTGGAGCCTACATGATTTTCTGGCCAATGCACTACGAAGGTTTAGCAGGTATGCCACGTCGTTATTACGATTTTAGCATCTGGGAAAGTTTCAAACAATTCCAAGACCTAAACAGATTTATTAGTGTGGTATCTATTATGGTATTTGCGGTTCAATTATTATTCTTGTTTAATTTCTTCTATTCTATTTTTAAAGGAAGAAAAGTAACTACTTTAAATCCTTGGAAATCAAATACACTTGAGTGGACTACACCAATTAATCCTGGTCATGGTAACTGGGTAGGAGAAATTCCTGAAGTGTATCGTTGGCCTTATGATTACGGTAAAGATGGTGTAGACTTTACACCACAAACAACACCTGTAGGAGAAGAAGAATCACAACACTAAAAACACATTGTACCTGACCTGATCTGGATGGTGCAATGACACAATAGCTTCAATGCTCCCGATCAATCGGGAGCATTGTTTTTAAAAAATGATTATCAGCATACTTTTTTACTGATAATTATTGCACGGCTGATAATTTAATTGAATAATGACTGAACAAAAATATATGCCATCTGCTGTTAGATTTTCTTTTGCCAATAAGGTGAAGGATTATTATCAGCTAATAAAATTCACACTGAGTTTTACGGTAGTATTTTCTTGTGTGATTTGTTATTTATTGGCACCCAAAATTGTAACATTCAATTTAGGGATGATATTGATTTTATTTTTAGCAGGTATGTTGGTTACTGGTAGCGCAAACGCCATTAACCAAGCAGTAGAAAAAGATACAGACGCACAAATGAAACGTACTGGAGGTCGCCCAGTAGCAGCAGGTAGAATGTCGCAAAACGAAGCCTATACTTTTGCTTTTCTTTCAGGGTTAATAGGTTGTTTGATGATGTGGTATTTTTTTAACCTTTCATCGGCGCTACTCTCTTTGTTTAGTTTGTTCTTGTATGCTTTTATTTATACGCCACTTAAAAAAATCAATTCAATTGCCGTTTTAATTGGCGCATTTCCTGGAGCGATTCCTTGTTTAATAGGATGGGTTGCAGGTAACGATGATTTTGCTGTTGGCGGATGGATTTTATTTGGGATACAATTTTTATGGCAGTTCCCTCATTTTTGGGCAATTGCCTGGGTTTCACATAACGATTATAGTAAAGTAGGATTTAAGTTATTGCCTTCAGACAAAGGTCCAACTAAGTTCACAGCCATGCAAACGGTGATGTACTCGGTATTAATGATACCTGTGGGTATTTTGCCACACTATTTTGGTTTAACAGGTCAAGTGAGTATGTATATTTTAATTGCTTGTAATTTGTTTATGGTGGTTCAGAGTGTAAGATTGTATATAGCAATGGATGTAAAATCGGCAAGAAGGGTAATGTTTAGTAGTTATATCTATTTGCCAATTGTTTTATTGGCATTATTAGCAGACAAAATTCATTTTTAGCGCAGAGAAAAATATTATAAAATGACAACAACTGCACCTTATAACGGACCTCAAAAAATTCATCCACATAAATTTACTATGTGGGTAGCTTTAGGTAGTATGGTAATGATGTTTGCAGGCTTAACCAGTGCATACATTGTAAAAAAGAACCAAAGCACTTGGCTACAGTTTGATTTGCCGTTGATATTTTGGTATTCAACAGGTGTTATTTTGTTGAGTAGTATTACCATGTATTTGTCTGTAAAAGCATTTGCAGCACAAAAAATGGCCCAATACAAAGGGTTAATATCCCTTACAGCAGCTTTAGGATTGCTTTTTTTATTGATGCAGGCTTATGGTTTTAGAGAATTAGACACTAAAAACATTGCATTGCTCGGACCTAAAAGCAATTCAGCGGCCTCATTTTTATTTGTAATTACCTTCTTGCACATGTTGCACGTATTGGGTGGTGTGATTGCATTATTGGTGATTTTCTTTCGAGCATTTACTAAAAACCTTAAAAATAACAGTGTAGTTCCTATTGAAGTAGTGGGCACTTACTGGCATTTTGTAGATATACTTTGGATTTACTTGTTTCTATTTTATAACTGGATTGGGTAGTTAAAGAAAAATTTGAGATTTAATCACTATTTTTCAACGCCAGCCAATATTTTTGTACCGAAATTTTTAGCACAGACATGTCAACTACAACAACTGCAACAACAACCAACCTTTGGGGTGGCGGAAAAAGCCCCTTCAATGTAGAGTACGGCAAATTGATGATGTGGTATTTCCTAATGAGCGATGCCTTCACTTTTGGCGCATTTTTGATCTCTTATGGTACCATACGTTTTTCAACCAATGGATGGCCTGACCCGAACGAAGTATTTAGAAGTTTTCCATTTGCAGCCGAAGGTGTACATGCACCATTGGTATTTGTGAGTGTAATGACTTTTATTTTGATCATTAGTTCTGTAACCATGGTGTTAGCAGTACAAGCTGGTCAAAATATGGACAAAAAAGCGGTAGTAAGAAACCTTATTCTAACCATTATTGGTGGAATAGCTTTCTTAAGTTGCCAAGCTTGGGAGTGGAATCACTTGTTTCATGAAGGTGCATGGTGGGGTAGAAATCCTTTCATGAATGCCGATGGAACAGCTTCGTCAACCAATTTTACCAACTACTTTTTTACCATTACAGGTTTCCACGGTTTCCACGTATTTTCTGGTGTAATCATTAATATTATTATGTTGATCATGACACTTGCCGATAAGTTTGAACAACGTGGCCATTACCTAATGATTGAAAAAGCAGGGTTGTACTGGCACTTTGTAGATCTAGTATGGGTATTTGTATTTACCTGTTTTTACCTGATCTAATATTATCACACTAATTATTAAGTATTATCAATATGTCACATACAGCAACACACGAAGCACATAGCGGCGGAGGTACCAAAGAAATTATTAAAGTAACTATCATACTATCGGTTCTTACAATTGTAGAATTGATTTTAGGATTTTGGATGATGGGTATTACTGAACCAGGCTTTCGCTTGGCTATTAAAGGAACCATTGTTATTTTAATGATGGCAAAAGCATTTTACATTGTTGCTTATTTTATGCACTTAAAGCACGAAGTAAAAAACTTGATTATGACTATTTGTGTTCCTTTGTTTTTGTTTGTTTGGTTTATTACTGCATTCTTGTATGATGGAAATTCATTCAAAACATTGCGTAATAGGTATGATAAGCATTTCAAAGAACAAAGCACCATTAAAGTGCCTGCAAAAGCAGAAGGCCATTCAGAAAAGAAATCAGCCGAATAATTTTTCGCATAAATTAATTATTAAGCCATCACAGTTTGTGGTGGCTTTTTTTATTGTATTACTTTTGCGCTATGAATAGGAAAGCCTTAATGGGATTAGTGGTAGCCTTTTTAATACCCGTATTGTGTTATCTCGTACTTAAATATGCTAGTGACCGCGCGGTAGATATGCCAAGAAGGTACTTGTTAGATACCGTAGTAACCAGCATTAACAAAGGTAAAGAAACGAATGATAGCATTTGGCATATTACGGCCAATATCCGCCTGCAAAATCAGTTGGGAGACACGGTGCATATTTTCGACAAAGAGGGCAAAATTACGGTGGCTAATTTCTTTTTTACTAGTTGTGGCAGTATCTGTCCTAAACTAACGCATAACATGCAGAAATTGCAGCAATCCTTTATTAAAGGAGGAAACGTTCGCAATAAAATTGATACGTCTATTGTGCAATTCCTTTCGTTTACAGTAGATCCTGCGCGCGATTCTGTTTCCACTATTAAAGATTATGCAGATCGATTTGGCGTAAACCACGATAATTGGTGGATGCTTACAGGCAGCCGTGATTCGATTTATAAATTTGCTTTCGAAGAATTAAAAGTAGACAAGTTTAGTGAAGAGCCTATTAGCCCCGATTTTGTACACACTAGTAGATTTGTATTAATAGACAAACAGCACGTAGTACGCGGTTATTATAATGGACTAGACACAAATTCAATTTCAAAATTGGCCAGAGATATTGGCTTGTTGATGTTGGAAAAAGACAAGAAACAAAAGAGCACCGTGTTTATGGAAATTATTGACCTGACTTGGTTATGGTTAATAATTGTTGCGGCTGTTTTGTTTTTTATGGTGTACATGAATGCCAGGCGAAAAATTAACGGGTAGTAAACATCTAGTTTAATTCGTTGTTATAAATAAAGTTATCAGCTTAAAATAAAAAACACTTTTTTATATGTTACAAGCATCCATTCAAAAAAACGACAAACAAGCATATTGGTTAATAGGCATTTTTTCTGTGGTTGTATTTACTGCTGTTAGTTTTTTAACGCAGTTTAAATTGCAAATTAATTTGGGGTTTGATGTGCATTTGTTTGCAGCTTTTAATGCATTTGTAAATGCAACTATTGCGGTATTGTTGGTTGCTGCATTAGTAGCAGTAAAAAATAATAAATACCAATTGCATAAACAATTAATGATGGCCGCACTAGTATTGTCGGTACTTTTTTTGGTGTCTTATATTGCACACCATTTGTTGGCGGGTGAATCTAAATTTGGAGACGCAGACCACAATGGCATTGTATCGGACGAAGAAAAATTAGCGGTTGGTGGCACAAGAACTATTTACTTAATTATTTTATCTACCCATATATTTTTAGCAGCAATCATTCTGCCATTTATTTTATTTACAGCATATCGTGCACTAACTGC
>CAIKZP010000130.1 GCA_903831935.1 uncultured Bacteroidota bacterium
GATCTGCATTCAATTGAATGCGCCGCTCTTTTTTATATAGTATTGTAATTATGCTTTATCGAAACTCAAACATTCTTTCAGCTCTCTATCGGAATAAGCATAGCCGTATTGTTTTAAAACATCATCAGGAACGCCATTCCATTGGTTGGGCACATTGCCCATATAGCCAATATCTTTCCCGCCTATTTCAGATGTATAAAATCCTGTAGAGACTAGGTCGCGCATTAGGTTGAAAAATGCAACCCCTTGTTTTACTTCTGGCTTTGCTTTTTCTGGATAAGCAATGGCATCTACCATTTCAATTTGTTGTTGTTTAGAACAGTCAACAAATGTTTTGTCGAAGCGTTTAAAACATTGCATATCTAACCAGCGCAATCCACCTTGCATAGGCACTTGGTGCTCTGGCATATCCTTTACAATAAACTCAATGAATTCTGGCACTTTAGCATCGGAAGCACTACCGCTAATTTTATCTTTCGGAATAATAATATCACCTAACACCGTAATGGTAGCCATTTCGTGTGCATTAAAAAAATTAGGGAGTGCACTTAGTTTTTTAGCAGCATCTTTTTCTTCTTGCATGCGATCCATATCGAGGGTTGCATCTGCAGAAGCTGCAATGGCTTTTTTCTCGCTTGGTTTACAGGCTTCCACCAATACCCCCGTTGCCATTGAACCTACTAATAAAGCTTTGATTGAATTTCTTCTATCCATAAAATTTATTTTGTCCTTTTTAAATCAAGGGTATTTTTAAATATTTTGTTTTTTCAACTCTTCAATAATATATTCTGATGTGCGCATAGACAATGCTAAAATTGTCCAAGTGATATTTTTATCGGCTTGTGATACAAACTGACTACCATCTACACAAAACAAAGTTTTACAATCATGTGCTTGGCTCCATTTGTTTAGGGCTGAAGACTTTTTATCATTGCCCATTCTTACAGTACCTGCTTCATGAATAATATTACCAGGATTGTTTAAACCGTATTTGTTTTTTTCTGTATCGTCTCCACCCCAAGTAATAATGGCACCCATATTGTGCATGATTTCCTTAAAGGTTTCTTTCATGTGTTTGGCTTGCTTTATTTCATAGTCGGAATGATTGGTATGAAAGCGCAATACTGGAATACCAAATTTATCAACCACATTAGGATCTATTTCGCAATAGTTATTAATGTTTGCAACGGCTTCGCCCCTTCCTGCCATACCAACACCTGCTCCGTAGAAAAAGCGATGATCTTCTTTTAAAGACTCACCATATCCACCGGCATCTTTGGTTTTTCCATTCACTGCAAATTTTCCGTTTTGACCTTGCATACCCATACCAAAACCATAAGCTGGTTGACCCATACCTCCCCAATATTCAATATGGTATCCGCGAGGGAAATCTAATTTTTTATTATCTAACCACCAAGGTGTGTACACGTGCATTCCGCCTACACCATCTTCGTTGTAACGCTTACGACCAAAGAGTTGTGGCAATACACCACCCATTGCTGCACCTGTTGAATCGTGCAAATATTTGCCCACTACATTGCTGTCATTTGCCAATCCATTAGGGTGGCGGGTAGATTTAGAATTCAATAATAAACGAGCTGTTTCGCAAGTACTAGCCGCTAGTATTACTACTTTGCCAGTTACTTGGTATTCCATTCCGTCCATCTTGTCTATAAAAGAAACACCAGTAGCCAATCCTTCTGCATTGGTAATTACCTCACGTGCCATGGCATTGGTAATTACATCAATATTACCGGTAAGAATTGCTGGTTTAATTAATACAGAGGAAGAAGAAAAATCGCCATATACTTTACAACTTCTGCCACATTGTGCACAGAAGAAACAAGCACCTCTTTCTTCATTAATTTTTTTGGTTAAAATTGATAGCCTTGAAGGAATTACAGGAACGCCTAAACCAGTGGCAGATTTTTTAATCATTAATTCATGTAAACGCGGTTTAGGCGCAGGCAAGAATATGCCATCCGGATCATTGGGTAACCCTTCGTTAGAACCAAATACCCCAATTAATTTATCAATTTTATCGTAGTATGGTTTAATATCATCATAACTGATTGGCCAGTCATCACCTAATCCATCAATACTTCTTCTTTTAAAATCTTTAGGCCCAAAACGCAAAGAAATACGACCCCAGTGATTGGTCCTTCCTCCTACCATTCTTGCACGCCACCAATCCCATTTATCACTGCCTTCTTTCATTGTATATGGCTCACCATCAATCTCCCATCCCCAGTAGCAACCATCAAATTCACCAAAGGGGCGAAACTTGGTACTAGCACCTCTTCTAGGCGAATCCCAAGGATTTTTTAGTTGAGACGAGTTGATGGCAGGATCATAACTCGGCCCTGCTTCAATTAAACAAACTTTTAATCCAGCACGCGACAAAGTGTATGCTGCCATACCACCCCCAGCACCAGAACCAACAATTACAGCATCATATTTTTTTGGCTGTTTTTTAATTTGAAGATCTCCCATAATTCAATTGAATTTTATTAATTCATAAACGAGAATGAATGTACCATTTTTACAGAAATTTGAAAAAACTATTTGATGAAATAAAAAAGAAAACCGCCCCGGATTAATGGAGCGGTTCTGTAACCAGGTACGGTTTAAAAACTATGGTTAAAACATTTCTGTTATGAACCCGATTTAAATTGGCGTGTATTAACTACAACCCATGCTGTTTCCACAATTCAAACATTTGTAGCAAGTACCGCTACGAATGGTGATGTGTCCACAAGTATTACAAGATGGTGCATCACTCTGCATATTTTTTGCAGCTTGATTTACCGCATCCATTCCATACTCGCCTTTAGAAACCAATCTTTCAACTTTTGCAGCGGCAACTGGTGTTGCAGCAGGAGTAGTTTGTGCTACAGCAGTGGGTGCTGTTACACGAATACTACTCAATTCAGGCTTTCCCAAAAAAGTGGTTTCCCCCTCCTCTTCACCTGTATTGCCTACTTGTGGTTTGTCTAATACGTGTACTAAATCTGTTCTGTTTAAATATTCATAAGCTAAGGCTCTAAATACAAAATCAACTAAAGAAGTAGTGGTTTTAATATTTGGATGGTCTACCATTCCGGCTGGTTCGAACTTGGTAAACACAAATTTCTCAACAAATTCTTCTAATGGAACACCGTATTGTAATCCTACTGAAATAGCAATAGCAAAACAGTTCATTAAACTACGTAGGGTAGATCCTTCTTTGGCAAGATCAATAAAGATTTCGCCTAAAGTTCCATCTTGGTATTCTCCTGTTCTTAAAAATAATACTTGTCCGTTGATTTTTGCTTTTTGCGTAAAGCCTCTGCGCTTAGCAGGCAATGCTTTTCTTTCTACGATTCTAGAAAGTGCACGCTTTAATTGTGTATCAGAAGAAGCTTGCATACGCTTGGTTACTTCATCTAACAATTCTTCAACAGTTAATTTACCAAGGTCAACGATATTGCTATCTGCAGATGCAACAGCTGCATCTGCAGTGATTGCATTTTCTGCATCTTCTGTTTTTTCTTTTTTGTCTGACTTGGTGCTTAAAGGTTGGCTTAATTTAGATCCATCACGATATAGTGCATTCGCTTTTAAACCAAGACTCCAACTCAAATGATAACAGTCTGCAATTTCTTCCACTTTTGCTTCGTGAGGCAAGTTGATGGTTTTAGAAATAGCACCACTCAAGAATGGTTGACAAGCAGCCATCATTTTAATGTGCCCGTGCGCATGAATATAACGCTCTCCTTTTTTACCACATTTATTAGCGCAATCAAATACTGGCAAATGCGCAGGATTCAATAATGGCGCACCTTCAATTGTCATTGTTCCACAAACATAATCGTTCGCAGCAGCAATTTGATCTTCGGTAAATCCTATCGCTTCTAATAAATTAAAACTCCAATCGCTATATACATCTTCGCTAAAACCTAAGCGCTGCATACATTCGTCGCCTAAAGTGAAACGGTTGAAGATGAATCCAATTTCAAATGCCGCTGGTGCTACTGAATTTAATTTTTCAATTTCAGCAGGTGTGAATCCTTTTTCGGCTAAAGATTGGTTATTGATAAAAGGTGCTTTTTCGAAACTAGCTGCACCTACTGCGTATTGCTCAATAGCCAATGCCTCTTCTGGTGTATAATTTAAATTTTTAAGTGCGGCTGGAACAGATTGGTTGATGATTTTGAAATAACCACCACCAGATAATTTTTTAAACTTCACTAATGCAAAGTCTGGTTCTACTCCTGTTGTATCGCAGTCCATTACCAATCCAATTGTTCCGGTTGGAGCAATTACTGTGGTTTGTGCATTGCGGTAGCCATATTTTTCTCCCATTTGAACTGCATCATCCCAAGCTTTGGTAGCAGATTTCAATAAATAATCTGGGCAATATTTTGCGTTAATTCCTACAGGTTTTACACTTAAAGCTTCATATGCTTCGTTAGCATCGTAGGCTGCTGCACGGTGGTTACGCATTACACGCAACATATCGGTTTTGTTTTCTTCGTATTTAGGGAATGCTCCTAAGAACTCAGCCATTTCTGCTGATGTTTTATATGCAATACCCGTCATGATGGCTGTGATGGCTCCTGCAATACCACGTGCTTCCTCACTATCATAAGGAATTCCACTAACCATTAACATAGAACCTAGGTTAGCAAATCCTAAACCAAGTGTACGGTATTCGTAACTTAATTCAGCCACTTCTTTTGAAGGGAACTGCGCCATCAATACAGAAATTTCTAATACTGTGGTCCACAAACGACAAGTATATTCGAAACCTGCAACATCAAAAATATTGGTTTCAGTATCGAAGAACTTCATCAAGTTGGCTGAGGCCAAATTACATGCGGTATTGTCTAAGAACATATATTCCGAACATGGATTCGACGCGTTGATGCGACCTCCTTGTGGACAGGTATGCCATTCGTTAATGGTAGTATCGTATTGTGTTCCAGGATCTGCACAACTCCAAGCTGCATAAGCAATTTGATCCCAAACATCTTTTGCAGGAATTTTTTTCATCACACGTCCGTCGGTACGCGCTTTCAATTCCCAGTCTCCGCCTTCTTCCAACACTTTAAAGAATTCGTTAGGAATACGAATAGAGTTGTTTGAGTTTTGTCCTGCAACAGTCATGTAAGCTTCACCTTCGTAACTGTTATCGTAACCTGCAGCAACTAGTGCAGCTACTTTTTTCTCTTCTCCAACTTTCCAGTTGATGAATTCCATGATTTCAGGATGGTCTAAGTCTAAGCAAACCATTTTGGCTGCACGACGTGTAGTTCCACCACTTTTAATTGCTCCAGCAGCACGGTCTCCAATTTTCAAGAAACTCATTAACCCACTAGAAGTTCCACCACCACTTAATTTTTCGCCACCACCACGGATTTGAGAAAAATTCGTTCCAACACCTGAACCATATTTAAAAATTCTGGCTTCACGAACCCAAAGGTCCATGATACCACCATCGTTTACTAACTCATCTGTTACACTTAAAATGAAACAAGCATGCGGTTGAGGACGCTCATACGCATTGGTAGATTTTTTTAATTGGCCGTCTTTAGGGTCTACATAATAGTGCCCTTGCGGTTTTCCGGTAATACCATAACTCTCATGCAATCCTGTATTGAACCATTGTGGAGAGTTTGGAACACAAGACTGATTTAAGATGCTATAAGCTAACTCATCGTAAAATACTTGCGCGTCATTCTTAGTAGCAAAATAGCCATAACGCTCGCCCCATACGCGCCAACAATTGGCCATACGATGTGCTACTTGTTTAACACTAGTTTCTCTTCCAAGAGATCCATCGGCTTGCGGTACACCTGCTTTACGAAAATATTTTTGTGCAATAATATCTGTTGCAATTTGGCTCCACTGCTTGGGTACCTCAACATTGTTCATTTCAAAAACCTTTTCTCCATTAGGATTTTTAATGACGCTATCGCGGTAGTCATATTCAAACATGTCGTAAGGGCTGACACCTTTTTTGGTGAAACGACGATCAAACTGTAAGCCTTTTTTTGGAAGAGTAGCCATATTGCTGTGTTATAAAATTTATTGATGCTTGTTAACCTCGCTCAGCAAATTCTTGAGCGGTAGACGAAAATATCTTAACGGAATCAAAATTCAAGATGCGAAATATTAACAGGTTGTGGATAAGGAATGTGCAAAATCCCATATGCCCAATCAGGGTTGAATTTGAGGAAATTTCCACAGGTGTAGAAAAGATTATTAGTAAAAAAAACTTGCCATTTCAACTAAATTGTGTAAGCAAGGTTAATGTGTCAATTTATATTACAGCGATGTAGTTAAATCGTTACAAATTGGCCTTAATTTTATAGAATTAATGACATTTTAGAAACATATTGCCAATAATCGTTTTTAACAAAAAGTTTTTTGCATTTTTGCACTCACACAATTATCTCAACGCTGCATGAAACAAATAATTTTTCAACAATTTCTGGAGAAAAAAAAACAGGGAAAAAAGTCTTTCGCTGTGCTGATTGATCCAGATAAAGTAACTGCAGCAAAGATTGTGGCACTTGTTGAATTAGCCGTAACTGCAAAAGTTGACTATTTTTTTGTGGGGGGCAGTTTGGTTATTTCTAGTCATTTAGACGAGTGCATCCAACAAATAAAAGCGAGTTGTTCGATTCCAGTGATTTTATTTCCAGGTTCTCCCTCTCAAGTGAGCCCTTTTGCAGATGCCCTTTTGTATTTATCATTGATTTCGGGTAGGAATCCTGAATTATTAATAGGGCAACACGTTATTAGCGCGCCTTTTGTTCGAAAGTCTGGATTAGAAATTATGCCTACTGGCTATATGGTAATTGACGGAGGTGCTCCTACCACCGTTTCTTATATTTCTAATGCATCTCCCATTCCTGCAGATAAAAACGAAATTGCTATGTGCACTGCAATGGCAGGTGAAATGCTTGGCATGAAATTAATTTACATGGATGCTGGCAGTGGCGCTAAAACACCCATTACAGAGGCGATGATTTCAAAAGTATCAAACTGCATTGAAATTCCTTTGATTGTAGGCGGAGGCATTACAACGCCTGAGAAAGCCTATTTGAACTGCAAAGCAGGTGCAGATATTATTGTAGTAGGAAATGCCATTGAAAAAGATTCTCATTTAATTACTGAAATGGCCGCTGCTATTCATAGCATTGCAGTTACTGCATAAAAAAACTTGCCAATACCAAAATACTAGCAAGTTTTCTATAAATAACTTCCTTATTTTAATCCAGCAACATTCACGCGAGAAGGCGTTTCTTTTCCACTAATGATTCCTTTAGAACTTAATGCAATTGCCTTAATAATCATGGCCATATTTTCCATATCTAAAGTGCCTATTTCATCACTTGCTTTGTGATAATTTGGCTCACTATCCATTTTTGAAGTAGAAATAGTATGCGCTGGAACACCAAGCCTAGCAAGGGTTGCATTATCTGAACGATAAAATAAATTTTGATCGGTGTAAGGATCTGGATAAAAATTAAACCCTGTTCCTTCTAAATTACTTTGCAAGATTTTACCCATATCTGTTTTTTCATATCCTGTGATATAGGCTGAATTTTTACCCCATTTACTTTCTGTTCCAATCATTTCAATATTAAACATGGCCATCACTTGGTCTGGGTTAAACTGACGAGAACAGTATTGTGCACCAAAACCACCAACTTCTTCTGCTGTAAAAGCAACAAATACCAATGTACGTTCATTGTCGTTTTTGGCTTTAAAATATTTAGCTAGCATCATCATAGCAGTGGTGCCGGCTGCGTCATCATTAGCGCCGTTATAAATTGAATCATTATTCACTGCTTTACCAATTCCTAAATGGTCGTAATGGCCCGAGAATAATACATATTCATTCGGTTTTGATTTGCCCGGTAAGAGGCCAATCACATTGGCTAATTTCTGTTCTACAAACTCGTGCTTTGCATTAATAGCAAAGGTTTTGGGCTGTTGTGTTCCTAAAACAAACACTACACTATTATTAGATTTAAACAACTGACGCTTAAGACCAGTAAGTCGGCCGAAATTCTTTGCCAATGCAGTATCTACTATTACCAATACATTTTTTCCGGATTGTATAAACTTGCCTGCTTCAGAAAATAAATTAGCGCCGGCAGCAATGGTTGCCCTTTCGTAGCCACTCTTTTCGGTAATAGTTAGGTCTTCTTGACATGTAATAACAACCACCTCTTTTGTATCTACAGTTTGATCGTTGAAACTACAGGTAAGCCCAATAAATTTAGGCTTAACCAAAGCAAACTCTTGTAAATAAGTGCCGCTATTTTTCCAGGTTTGCAATCCTGTTTTTTTAAACTCCTCACCAATAAATGCAGCTGCTTTTTCAATACCAGGCGTAAAGGTTCTACGTCCTTGCATATCATCGGCAGAAAGTGTTTTTTCAATACGCTCTACTTCTTTTGCATTGACAATTTTATTGATGTCTTGTGCGCCTACAAAGAACACCATCATACAACCAATGCCTACAAATAATTTTTTCATATTGTGTATTTTTCTTTTAGCGATAAAAAAATAGGCGAGCATTTCGGTTCGCCTATTAACTATTTTTTTGTGTTAATTTAAATGCAATAGCAAGTTACTACAAACTCATCATTTCTTTAAACTTGACTGTTTGTCTTCTGCTCACTTCTACTTTTTCTCCGCCTTTTAAATCAACCAACAATCCACCATTAAAATAAGGCTCTATTTTTTCAATCCAACGTAAGTTAATAATGTGTTTTCTATTGGCCCTAAAAAACATCCGATCATCTAAACGTTCTTCTAGTGCATTGAGTGATTTTAAAATTAAAGGTTTATTGGTTCCAAAGAAAACTTTGGCATAATTACCTACGCTTTCAAACAATCGAATCTCCCCTAATTTCACAAACCAACAACGCTCTCCATCTTTTACAAATACCTGATCGAATTCAGTAAGCGGTCCACGGTTATTGCCATGTAAGCCAACCATTTCCTTGCTTATTTCAATATGTAATTTTTGAATGGCATCGGCCAAACGCTTAGGCTCAACTGGCTTTAATAAATAATCAAGTGCATTCACTTCAAATGCTTTGATAGCATACTCATCATAGGCAGTAGTAAAAATAACCCTAGGTGCTTTTTCTACTTCTGCTAATAAATCGAATCCAGTTTTTCCTGGCATCTGAATGTCTAAGAAAATTAAATCGGGGTTGAGCAATTCTATTTTTTCTATCCCATCGTCTACATTCGCCGCTTCTTCTATTACTTCAATATCTGAATGATCTTGTAATAGTTTTTTTAGTTCATTTCTTGCCAACCTTTCGTCATCAATAATAATTGCTCTTATAGCCATAACTTTAACATCAATGGTTAACTAATTATTTTTCTATAATGGGCATTGAAACAATTGCCTCAACCATGCCCCCATCTATATTGTGAATTCTAAAACTTGCTTTCCCGTTGTACAATAATTTCAATCGATTTTTTGTGCTATCTAGTCCAAATCCATCGGATGATTCGAGCATGTCATTGTCTAGTTGTCCTGTGTTTTGTACAATTAGTTCGTGGCAATGATTTCTGAAGTCTGAAATAATACGAACCACTCCACCTTTTTTATGTTTACTAATACCATGTTTGATGGCATTCTCAACCAAGGTTTGTAGCATCATTGGAGGAATGGGCTGATCTAAAGTGTCTTCATTAATATCATACTCAATGCCAAGCCTGTCTTCGAAACGAATGAACTCTAGGGCTAAATAATCTTTAACAATGCTGAGTTCTTTTTCTAAAGACGCCAATTCTAATTTTTCGGCTTGCATACTACTACGCAAAATATTACTCAACTCTGTGATGGCTGTACGCGCCCTGCTAGGATTTTCATCAACGAGTGCACGAATACTGTTGAGTGCATTGAAAATAAAATGCGGATTGATATGCGACTTGATGGTTTTGAGTTCTAACTCCTTTACCAAGGTTTCTAACTTTACTTTTTGAATTTCAGTTTTTCTACCTAATACTACATAATGCCATAGAAAGTAAATAGAAGACCAAATAAATATCAATGGGGAATCAAATATTAAGTTTCCCAAAAAACGTTTTTGAACGGATACTTTTTTTGCAGGGTTGTATAGCCGAAACAACTCAACTAAGGCGCTATTGGTTAGATTGTATAAAATACAAATACCCAATATTACCAATATCAAAGGAATCCATTTATGCTTTTGTGTAGGTGGACGCAAATCAAGCCTAATAAACAATTCCCTCATTAAATGGGTAAACAAAAACCCTGTAGCAATAGAAATAACTAGCCTAGAATAAAAGATATGGGTATACTCTTGCTCGAATAAAAAAGCAAAAAACACCATGGTGATGCTGTAAAATAACCAGCCTCCAATTTGACACCACCAATATGCATACGATTTCGTTCTCATGTTATAACAAATATAAATTGAATAAGGAGCAATGGGTGATTGATTGGTATTAATGGCAAAATAAGGGTCTGTTTGGTAAAAAATTTGTTTGTTCCGGCGAACTATCTGTTTTATTGGATGTTGGTAGTTGTAATTTAGTTTATATCTACTAAGTATTTGCTTATTTTTACAATTAAACATAAGGCTCATGGAGATTTTGGCAGGCCCCCTATTACAAGCAATTGATAGCCCCGATGACCTTAAAAAGTTAAATCGAGACCAATTGCACCAAGTTTGCGATGAATTGCGTCAATATATTATTGATGTAGTTAGTGTGCATGGCGGTCATTTTGCCGCAAGTCTTGGTGTAGTAGAACTTAGCGTTGCCCTCCATTATATCTACAATACGCCCTACGACCAATTAGTTTGGGACGTAGGCCATCAGGCATATGGTCACAAAATATTAACCGGAAGAAGAGACAGTTTTATTACCAACCGTAAGTACAATGGATTGAGTGGCTTTCCTAAAAGAAGCGAAAGCCCTTATGATACTTTTGGTGTTGGACACTCTTCTACCTCTATTTCAGCCGCTCTAGGCATGGCTATGGCCGCCAAATACAAAGGCGAAAACAGAAAATCAATTGCTGTAATTGGAGATGGATCCATGACTGCAGGAATGGCTTTTGAAGCAATGAACCATGCAGGAGTAGCAGATAGTGATGTGTTGATAATTTTGAACGATAACTGTATGAGCATCGATCCAAACGTAGGTGCGCTAAAAGAATATTTAACCGATATTTCAACTTCCCCAACTTATAATAAAATGCGGGATGAGGTTTGGAATTTAATGGGCAAATTACCCGTTGGAAAAACATTTAGTAGAGAAATGGCTTCAAAACTTGAGGCCAATATAAAAGGCGTTGTTTCTAAAAGCAGCAATTTATTTGAAGCATTAAACTTGCGCTATTTTGGACCTATAGACGGACACAATATCACTAAGCTAGTAGAAACTTTAAAAGACCTTAAAAATATCCCTGGACCAAAATTATTGCATATCGTAACCGTAAAAGGTAAAGGCTATGCACTAGCAGAAAAAGACCAAACAAAATGGCATGCCCCAGGATTATTTGATAAAGTAACTGGTGAAATTGTTAAGAAGAAAATAAGTGCTACACAGCCACCAAAATACCAAGATGTATTTGGACATACGATGATTGAATTAGCAGAAAAGAACTTGTCTATAATGGGTGTAACGCCTGCTATGCCAAGTGGCTCTTCTTTAAAATTCATGATGGAAAAAATGCCTAATCGTGCATTTGATGTGGGTATCTGCGAACAACATGCCGTTACCGTTAGTGCTGGTTTAGCTACACAAGGAATGCGTGTTTTTTGCAATATTTATTCTTCGTTTATGCAAAGGGCATACGACCAAGTGGTACATGATGTTGCCATTCAAAAACTACCTGTTGTATTTTGTTTAGATCGTGCTGGATTAGTGGGCGAAGACGGCCCAACACATCATGGTTGTTATGATATTCCATTTATGCGTTGTATACCAAATATGGTTATTAGTGCACCAATGAATGAAGAAGAATTGCGTAACTTAATGTACACTGCTCAACTAGAAAGCAATAAGCATCCTTTTGTAATCCGCTACCCAAGAGGAGAAGGCGTACTTACCAATTGGAGAACAGCATTTAAAGAATTAAGCATTGGAAAAGGTCGCAAACTAAAAGACGGAAATGGAATTGCCATTTTAAGTTTTGGACATCCTGGTAATTTTGCACAAGCAGCCATTAGAGAATTAAGAACCGAAGGCATTGATCCGGCGCATTACGACTTGCGATTTGTGAAACCAATTGATGAAGATTTATTACACGAAGTTTTTGCTAAATACAATAAGATAGTAACTGTAGAAGACGGAACTGTTGTAGGCGGATTTGGTTCGGCTGTTTTAGAGTTCATGAATCAACACCAATACAAAGCAAGTATTGAAATATTAGGTATCCCTGATAGATTGGTAGAACATGGAAGCCCTGCTGAATTGCATCGCGAATGTGCTTATGATGCACAAGGAATTGCAGCAGCTGTAAGAATGCTAATGAAAGATAACACAGTTGTATCCACTAGTGTTATTGGATAATAGAATTACTAAGTATTCATTTTAATTAATGAATACTTAGTCTATAATGATAGGATCGTCTTCGCGTATAGTTAGGTCTTCTTCTGTTAAGCCTGCATCTAATAAATCTTCTTCGCGATTTTCATTCCACTCTACAATAAAATTGTTTCGGCCATCGCCAATCATCAGTTTCATGTATTTCTGTTGTGTAAGTTCTAAGATAGATAAGAACAAAAATATTGCATGAATTTTATCTTGACATTCTTCAAAAACTCTTTCGAACGAAACTGTTTTTTCTTTCTGTAAAAAAGTTAGCATATGATCCCTGCTACCTTCCATGGTATAGTTATAACGCACCACCGTATGCACGGGTTTGTTTTGGCGTTCTTGTACCCGAAGCATTACTTTTTCAAAAGCTTTCATCAACTTAAAAAGTGTGATGTTTTGAATTTCAGTTCCTTCAGATGCGTCTTCACCAATTTGCGAAATTTCGCGGTGTAAGTTTCCACGCTTTACCATCAACATTCTAACAGCTTCCATCTCGGCCATTTCTACAGCCGCTTCTTTAAAGCGTTTGTATTCTAAAATTTTGTCGATGAGTTCTTGGCGTGGATCAATTTCATTTCCTTGCGGATCTATTTCTTTTCGTGGCAATAATAATCTTGCCTTAATGCGCATTAGCGTTGACACAAATAAAATAAACTCACTACTTAATTCAATATTTAGTTTTTCTCCTTGATGAATAAATTCTAAAAAATCATTGATGATTTTGGTAATGGGAATATTGTATATATCTAACTCGTCTCTTTCTATGAAAAAAAGCAGTAGGTCGAAAGGACCTTCAAACTGGTCTAATTTTATTTGATAATTGGAAGTTGCCAATGGAATTCGCTTTAGTTGCAAAGAAACTGATTCAATACTAAAAATGGAGGTTTCAGTGGAATAGTTATCCACCGACAGTACTTGTTAACCCCCTATTCTGCTTTATTTTTTAAAGAATCTCTTATTTCCATCAACAATTGGTCGGTTGAAGACGGCAATATTTCTTTTTCGGCGGGAGCTTCTTCTAACTTGATTCGAATTTTATTGATAGCCTTAATTAATACAAATACGGCAAAAGCTACAATCACAAAATCAATTAAATTGGTTAGAAAAGCGCCATATTTAACCGAGACTTCTGAAACTGCACTAGTAACTAATTTACCGGTAGCGTCTTTAAATTCTGGGATAGCTGCTTTTAAAATAATTTTTTTGTCGGAAAAATCAACCTCGCCCGATAACATTCCTACTAAAGGCATCACCATACCATCTACAAAAGATGAAACGATTTTGCCAAAAGCCGCACCCATTACAAATGCCACAGCTGTATCTACTAAATTTCCGCGTATTGCAAACGCTTTAAATTCTTTTATCATGCCCATAATTTGTTTCTTTTTATTGCATTGAAAATAGAAAAAAAACCACAACTGAACTAATTCTTTGCTATTTATGATTATAAAATCAGCAACTTTGCCAAAATTTTTTTTTTGAAAGACAAACTAGTTAACTGGGGAATATTTGCTGCACTTTGTTTAATATGGGGCAGTTCCTTTATTTTAATGAAATTGGGCTTAGAAGCCATTTCAGCCTACCAGGTTGCCGCATTGCGTATGTTGAGTGCTGGCATTGTATTAACCCCTTTTGCAGTAGATTCCTTTAAAAAAATTCCCAAAAACAAGCTTTTTTTGGTTGTTTTTTCTGGACTGATTGGTAGTTTTTTTCCGGCTTTTTTATTCTGCATTGCCGAAACAAAAATCGATAGCGGCATAGCTGGCATTCTTAACGCATTGACCCCTTTGTTCACCATTGTAGTGGGTGTTTTATTTTTCCAGTTAAAAACAACCAAACAAAAAACCATTGGGGTTTTAATAGGATTTGTAGGACTTTGCTGTTTGTTTGCGGCTCAAAAAAATTTAAATTTTGAAAATATTAGTTACGCCTCTTTAGTGCTAATTGCAACTTTATTATATGGCATCAATGTAAATATGGTTTCAAGGCATTTGCATAATATTGGCTCATTACATATTACTGCTATTGCCTTTGTTTTTTTAATTGTACCATGTTTGGTGATTTTATATTTTACTGGCTATTTTTCATTGGCAATTGCTAGCCCAATTATTCTGAAAGCCACTGCTGCAGCATTTTTGCTAGGAGTACTTGGCACTGCTGTTGCTACTGTAATTTATTATATGTTGGTTAAAAGAGCCAGTGGATTATTTGCTTCAACCGTTACTTATGGCATTCCTTTTGTTGCGATGTTTTGGGGGATTTTAGGAGGCGAACATTTAAATTTTTTACAAGGAATTTGTATGGGAATTATTTTGCTAGGTGTTTATATTACCAACAAAAAATAAGCCCATCTGTATTACAAATGGGCTTTAGTTATTTTCATTAATGAACTATTTAAATAGACATTATTTCTTTTTCTTTTGCTGCTAAATGTTTTTCTACTAGTGCTATGTAACGATCGGTAAGGTCTTGTATAAATTTTTCGGAATCTTTAGCAACGTCTTCACTCAATCCGTCTTTTTGTAGTTTTTTAACTTGCTCAATACTATCACGACGGATATTACGAATAGCTACTTTAGACTGCTCTCCCTCTCCACTAGCTCTTTTGTACAATTCTCTTCTACGCTCTTCGGTAAGTGGCGGCATAAATAATCGAATTTGAATACCATCGCTTTGAGGTGTGATGCCAATATTAGCCATCATAATTGCGCGCTCAATTGGTTGGAGCATATTTTTTTCCCAAGGTTGAATGCTAATTGTTCTTGCATCTAACACCGTAATATTAGCCACTTGACTAATAAGTGTTGGGCTACCATAATAATCTACATTGATGCCATCTACAATTCCTGGGGTTGCTTTTCCTGCCCTTATTTTGGCTATTTCCAATTCTAAATGACCAATGGCCTTTTTCATGGAATTTTCTGAATCTTCGGTTACTAATGCTACTGCTTCTGACATGGATTTTTATTTAAGTAGCACAAAACTAATAAATCAAAACAAAAACGCCTATAAACTATCGTTGATTGGACCAAAATGACAGTATTTTATGTTTTAAATAGTTTAATAATCAGTTTTTTAGTGATTTTACCATTTAGCTTTTATCTTCGCCCTCTGAAAATCAGTTTTATGGCAAGCATTCAAGAATTAGAACAAGTAGCAACACAACTTAGAAGAGATGTATTAAGAATGGTTCATGCCGTTCAAAGTGGACACCCAGGTGCTTCTTTGGGCTGTGCCGACTATTTTGCAAGTTTGTTCTTTCATTCCATGCACCACCACAATGATTTTAAAATGGATGGTAAGAATGAAGATTTGTTTTTTTTATCGAACGGGCATCTTTCTGCTGTTTACTACGCTGCACTAGCTCGTACTGGTTATTTTGAAGTAAAAGAATTAGCAAGTTTTAGAAAAATAAATACCCGTTTACAAGGGCATCCTACTACACACGAGCATTTGCCAGGTATTCGAGTTGCAAGTGGTTCTTTAGGACAAGGAATGAGTGTTGCAATTGGTGCAGCCTTAACAAAAAAATTAAATCAAGACCCACATTTGGTTTTTTCTTTACATGGTGATGGCGAATTACAAGAAGGACAAAACTGGGAGGCCATTATGTTTGCAGCCCATAATAAAGTAGATAATTTAATTTCAACTATCGATTTTAATGGTCAACAAATTGACGGACCAACTAGTAAAGTACTTTCATTAGATAGTTTACAAGCAAAATTTGAAGCCTTCAACTGGAAAGTAATTACCATTGAAGGAAATGATATGGCACAATTAGTTGCCGGCATTGACCTTGCAAAATCACTTACCGGACAAGGACAACCAATTTGCGTACTAATGAAAACTGGTATGGGAAAAGGGGTTGACTTTATGGAAGGCAGCCACGAATGGCATGGTATTGCGCCAAATGACGACCAATTAGCCAAAGCATTGGCACAATTACCCGAAACCTTGGGCGATTACTAATTAAGTCTTAAGATTTTAAAGAGAACGACTGTACACTTGCTTTTTTAGCAGGAATATAGGCGGCTAGTACTGCTATGACAAATACGGTTCCTGCAACTAATATAAAATCGGCCAAGTGCATTTTTACTGGATAATAATCAATAATAAAAGTGTTGCCTCCCAATTTAATTAATTGAAAGCGTTCTTGTATACCACAAATAATGGCAGCGAGTACCATACCCGAAACAGCACCTAATCCTGCCAATAATAATCCTTCGCTTAAAAATATTCCTTTAATACGATTTTGATTGGCACCCATTGCTTGTAATACTGCAATGTCTTTTTGTTTTTCTAATACTAGCATTGTGAGTGCCCCAATCATGTTAAAAGCAGCCACTACTAATATTAAAGATAGGATGGCATATATCACCCATTTTTCAATTTGCATGACTGTAAATAAACTTTGATTTTGCTCGTAACGCGTTTGTACCAAAAATGTATTCCCTAGAATTTCTTGTACTTTCTTTTTCACCAAATCTGCATTATCATTGGCTTTGATGTCAATGGCCGAATATTCATCTGCTTGCAGATTTAGCATAAACCGCATGAATGCCAAGTTGCTAAATACATACTTATTGTCGAAATCTTGTTGCACCATAAATGTGCCCACAGCTTGAACATTAAAAGCATTTAAAGCATCGGCCGATTTAAAATTAGCAGCGCCGCGATTGGGCATGTATAATGTAATAGGGGAGCTAGGTCTTTCTACATCTAAGCAAGCAGCATTTTCAATACCAATACCTACAACCATGCTTGGATTTTCTGCAGTGCCTAATTCAAATTTTCCACGCTTGATATGGTTGGCAATTTTAATTACAGTAGCAAATTGATCGTCTACCCCTCTTATATAAACTATAGAAGTACAATCGCCATTTACTAAAACTGCTTTTTCTTCAACAACACCACTCATTCCAGTTACACCTACTATTTGTTTTATTTGTTGGTATTGTGCTGTAGAAAGATGGAATGTTTTGCCTACTGCTGGAGCCACTCGGATATCTGCATAAAAGTCGGCGTATAACCCTTTCACTAATCCTTCGAAGCCATTAAATACACTTAACACCACAATCAATGCGGCAGTGCCTACTGTTATGGCAACCACACTAATCCATGCAATGATATTGATGGCATTGGTAGATTTTTTTGATTTGAAATAGCGCCAGGCAAATAAAAAATTCATGGGTTGATTTACTCCGTTTCGGTGCTTGGTGGTTTTTGCTCGTTTAATTTCTTAAACACTTCCTCCATTTTAAATACATAATCTAGGGTATCGTCTAAGTAAAAATGCAAAACAGGGATACGTCTTAACTGATGTTTTACCCGGTTTGCCAACTCTTTTTTTATTTCCCAAGCCCTGGATTCAATGGTTTTCATCACCGCTTTATCGTCTTTTACTTGAAACAAACTCAAGTAAATACGGGCCTCGAGCAAGTCGGGCGTTACTTTAATTGTTGAGATAGACACCATCCCTCCATCAATCATATTCAGGCTGAGTCTTCTAAAAATATCGTTCATTTCTTCTTGCAGGGCACTTGCCACCTGCCGTTGGCGCTTTCCTTCCTCCATTTTCTAACGTTTGTTTGACTGTAAAATTAGTTACTTTGCCGTGTATTAAAGGTTTTATCCTGTTTATGAAGCGATTTTCAAGAATACTTTTTTATTTAAAGGACAAAAAACAGAATATCGGACTCTATATAGTGTTCAATTTATCGTCTGTTTTGTTCAACTTGGTTTCTCTGGCTTTGCTAGCCCCATTTTTGCAAATGTTGTTTTCTACAGACAAAACTACTATAGTAAAACCAACATTTAGTTTCAGTGCAAATGGCGTACAAGACTTTATTAAATTTGAAATGAACCAGTTAATCATTTTGCATAGTAAAACATATGCACTGGCCGCTGTTTGTATTTTAATTGTTATATCTGTTTTCTTTAAAAATATTTTCATCTATCTATCTTATCGTGTTTTGGCGCCAATGCGCAATTATGTAATGACCAAACTTCGTTCTGATTTATATGCAAAAATTTTAGAATTACCCATTGGCTTTTTTACTGAAAAACGCAAAGGCGATATTATTAGTAGAATGAGTAATGATGCCAACGAAATTGAATGGAGTGTGATGAGCACACTAGAAGGATTGATTAGAGATCCTTTGCAAATTTTAATTATACTAACCATTATGGTGCTGATGAGTCCAGCACTCTCTTTGTTTTTATTAGTGTTATTACCCCTTACCGGATTTATTATTGGAAGAGTGAGTAGGTCTTTAAAAAAACAATCTACCAGTTCTCAAGAACAACTAGGAACATTAATGTCTATACTTGATGAAACCCTTGGTGGGCTTAGGGTTATTAAGGCGTTCAATGCCGAAAAAATTCTGCGTAATAAATTTTTCGATACCAATGATACGCTCAATCATATTCGAAACAAAATGAATTTCAGGAGAGATTTAGCCTCTCCTATGTCGGAATTTTTAGGGGTTTTGGTTTTGTCTTGCATTCTATGGTTTGGCGGAATTTTAGTTTTAAATCACGAAGCGGGTTTGAGTCCTGAAAATTTTATTACTTATATTTTATTCTTTACGCAAATTATAAATCCTGCAAAAGCATTGTCTACTGCGTTTTATAATGCTCAAAGAGGTGCCGCTGCAATTGAAAGAATAGAAGAAATTTTAAAAGCACCTATTACAGTAATTGATGATCCTGCTGCAAAACCAATTCCTGCATTTACAGATAGTATTGAATTTAAAAATGTTTCTTTTTATTACGACGATACTGCTATTTTAAAAAACATTAACCTTACTATTAAAAAGGGTAAAACTATTGCGCTTGTTGGCTCTTCTGGTGCAGGTAAAAGTACATTAGCAGATTTGGTTCCGCGCTTTCATGATGTATCGGAAGGCGAATTATTAATTGATGGTGTAAACATTAAAGCATTTAGTTTACATGCTGTTAGAAACCTTATGGGCATTGTAACACAGGAGCCTATTTTATTTAATGATAGTATTGCCAATAATATTGCTTTGGGAATAGACAATGCCACTAGAACAGCTATTGAACAAGCAGCAAAAGTGGCAAATGCTTATAATTTTATTGTACAAAAAGAAGCGGGTTTTGATACTAATATTGGAGACAGGGGAAGTAAATTAAGTGGTGGAGAGCGCCAACGTTTAACCATTGCACGTGCCGTACTAAAAAATCCGCCAATATTAATTTTAGACGAAGCAACTTCTGCCTTAGATACCGAAAGTGAAAGATTGGTACAAGACGCTATTAATAATATGATGCAAAACAGAACCTCTATTGTTATTGCACACAGACTTTCTACTATTAGGCATGCAGATGAAATTATTGTTTTGCAAAAAGGTGAAATTGCCGAAAGAGGAAGCCATGACGAACTATTACAACGAAATGGAATTTATCGCAGACTAATTGATATGCAAGAAGTGAAATAATTGAGGCATTCTGATTATACTAGTTAGGAATATTTGAATAAAAAATAATCCGCGAAAATATCAACTATAAAATTATGTCGGAACAAACTGACTTTCTTATTGTTCCGACATAATGATTGTTTTTTGTATCATTATTTCAGGACGGGACATTTGCTCAAAAAAAGAGGAGGCTGTCTCAAAAGGGGCAGCCTCTTTTTTTATGGAAAAAAGTTTTTTGGGGTAATTTATGCACAAAGTGGGTGTATAAAAACAGGTGGTTAGGTATACAATAAATGGGTTGTTTTTTGTGTCTTTATGGTATGGCAAAGCGACAAGACCTTAAAGTAATTTTTAAGCAAAACGACCAGAACCAACTGTTTTTATTACCTCCTAGTTTGGATGAACTTGTTAGTAAGGACCATCCTGTTCGGGTAGTAAGTGCTGTTTTAGACAAAGTTGACATTGGTTCATTAATTGCAGGATATAAGCCTGGAGGAACTAGTAGTTATCATCCACGGATGTTACTCAAGTCATTGGTGTATGCTTATATCAACAACATTTATAGCAGTCGTAAGATTGAAGAGGCTGTGAGTAGTAATATCTATTTTATGTGGTTGGCGGGCATGGCCAAGCCAGATCATAATACCATTAACCGATTTAGAGGTAAGCGGTTAGAGAAAACACTTCAACCCATATTTACACAGGTTGTCACTTTATTATGTGAGGAAGGCTTACTGAACATTAAAGATTTATATACCGATGGCACTAAGATAGAAGCTAATGCTAATCGATACACTTTTGTATGGGGCAAGTCCATTAAAACCAACAAAGAGAAAATTAAACAACAACTAAATGATCTGTGGCAATATGCGCAAAGTGTTGCAGCAGCTGAGATGGATGATACAGATCCTACTAGTTTTGAGAAGATAGATGCAGAGAAAGTAACAGCCACTATAGAAAAAATCAATGAGGCACTAAAGGATAAGGATATCAATAAAGTGGTTAAGCAAAAACTGAACTACGCCAAAAAACACTGGCCTGAGGCATTAGACAAATATGAAGCACACGAAAAAATATTAGGAGAAGACAGAAGTAGTTTTAGCAAAACAGATACCGATGCTACCTTCATGCGTATGAAAGAAGATCATATGGGTAATGGTCAGTTGAAGCCTGCCTATAATGTACAGATCTCTACTAATACACAATACATTGCCTCTTACTCTGTTCATCAAAATACCACTGATACCAACACGCTCATCACACATTTAGAAAAACACAAAGAACAGTTTGATTCTTTACCTGATAATAGCATTGCAGATGCAGGATATGGTAGTGAAGAAAATTATCAGTGGCTGGAAGATAATGAGGTAACAGCTTTTGTAAAACACAACCAGTTTGATCGTCAGCAAAATAAAACTATCCGTGACAAGTACCCCTTTGCAGCGGATAAACTATATTATAATCCTACAGAAGATTATTACATATGCCCCATGGGACAACACATGAACACAATAGGGAACTTTACAAAAACAACCACAACAGGCTATAAACAAACCATTAAAAGGTATCAAGCAAAAAATTGTGATGGCTGTCCACTAAGAGCTGGATGTCATAAAGCCAAAGGTAATCGAATCATAGACATCAATAAAAACCTAGGGAGGCTCAAAGATCAAGCAGAACAAAAATTGCTAAGTGAAGAAGGTATCGTCAAACGAAAACAAAGATGCTTTGATGTGGAACCTGTGTTTGCAAACATCAAACACAACCATTATTTTAAACGCTTTATGCTACGCGGAATAGAAAAAGTAACCATTGAAACCGGATTACTTGCACTAGCACATAATTTAAGAAAGAAAGCGGCCTAAAAGGCCTGCTTTAAACCCTTTTTTACAAAATCTATCCGTTTACAACTGTTTCTACAAACACAATCCCAAAAACATCACCTTCAAATCTCAAAAATAAAAAAACCGTCTCAATTTGTTTTGAGACGGCCTCCTCTTTTGTATGTATAAGATATTGAATTGATTAGTCGTGACCATTATGCTTTACCAAACCAAGTTTAGCTTCTAAACTAAGTGTTGCATGTGGCACAGCTCTTAAACGTGCTTTGTCAATTAACTTTCCAGTTACTCTACAAATGCCGTAAGTTTTATTTTCAATACGCATGATGGCTTTTTCGAGGTGGTCTATATAAGTAATTTGACGGCTGGCCATTTGGCTCAACTGCTCTCTTTCCATACTCATACTTCCATCTTCCATGGTCATATAACGACTATCGTCATTATCGCCACCCATTTCGTCTTTGCGTGTAATTAAACCTTGTAAATAGGCTAACTCTTTTTTTGCCGCCTCTAATTTTTTGCCAATCAAATCTCTAAAATCAGTCAAATCTGCATCACTGTATTTTACAATTGTTTGATTTGAATGGGTTAAAGGTTCTTCTCTTTTTTCTAATGGCGTATAATGAGGCTTGTAAGCAACACTGGTTTTTGCATTTAATTTAGGCAATTTCACATCCTTTATTGGTTCAGGCTGTTTTTTAACAGGCTTTACCGGAGGAGCAGGTGGTGCTTTTACAGCAACCACTGGTTTTGCTTTTGGTGCGGGTGCTACTGGAGCAGGAGTCGCAACTGGTTTTGACACAGGAACAGGAACAGATTTAGCCACAGGTTTTTCAGGGATTTTGGATTTTACTGTTGCTACCGCTTTTTGTGGCACAGCCTTAACTGTAACGGGAGCAACCACTTTTGCAGCCGGTTTAGCTGCAACTATTTTCTTTGTTGGTTCAACCTTTTTTGGAGGTTCGGGTTTTTTAGATACAACTGGTTTAGCAGCGGGTTTAGCCACTGGCTTTGCTTTTGTAACAACTACTTTTTTGGCAGGTGCTGCTTTTGAAACTGGTGCTGCTTTTTTTGCAGGTACCGATTTTTTTGGAGGCGCTGCTTTTTTAACAGGTGCTGCTTTGGCAACAGGAGCCGCTTTTTTTGCAGGAGCTGCTTTTTTAGCAGGTACTACTTTTTTAGCGGGTGCTGCTTTTGCTGCAGGAGCCGTTTTCTTAACAGGTGACGACTTCTTAACCACTGGTTTTGAAGCAGCTGCAACAGGTTTTCCTGTTTTTTTGGGAGCAGTTTTTTTAGAAGGCATAAATTTTTATCCTTTTTTAGTGACTACCACTTTCAACAAAATGTCATTTACATCAATTGCAACACCATCCTGCATTTCCGGAACCCATTCAATGACGTCTGCCAAAATTTCGCGGCAAATATAATCGTTATATTTAATTATAGATTGCTTAAGGCCATTAGCTTCAAGCAATTTTACGAATATACGGTCTGTTAAATCAAAACCGTTGTCTTTTCTAATATTTTGTACACGATTTACAAACTCTCTTGCTTCTCCCTCTTGTTTTAGGTCTTCGGAGAGCACAATATCTAGCGCAACGGTTAAAGATCCCTTACTTGCAACGCTCCAACCAGGAATGTCTTCTGCTGCGATTTCTACCTCATTTAGCTCAATTTCAACCGTATTTTCGTTTAAAATGATCTCTATTTTGCCATTTTTCTCTAAATTGGCAATATCTACTTGGCTAAAATTGCCAATAATGGCACTTGCCGCTTTCATATTTTGGCCAAGTTTTCCACCAAGGGCTTTAAAATTGGCTTTTACTTTTTTCTTAATCACCCCTTCGGTTTCGGTGATGTATACCAATTCTTTCACATTTACTTCTGCAATAATCAGGTCTTCAATCAATTGCAACTGCGTTTTCATTGCTTGGCTAAGTACTGGAATGAGCACTTTTTGCAGTGGTTGACGAACTTTTATATTTACTTTTTTACGTAAAGACAATACCAAAGAGCATACATCTTGCGCTAATTGCATTCTTTCTTCAAGGGCTGTATCAATTGCGGCAGGGTTTGCTACAGGAAAATCTGCATGGTGAATAGACCCTACATTCGAACGTTTTGTAACCAAGTTCAGGTTGGTAAACAATGCATCACAAAAGAATGGAGAGATTGGCGCCATTAATTTAATGATGGTTTCTAAACACTCATATAAGGTTTGATACGCAGCAATTTTATCGCACTCGTATTCTCCTTTCCAAAAACGCCTTCTACACAAACGCACATACCAGTTACTTAAATGCTCATCAACAAAGCTTTCAATGGCTCGGCCAGCAGTTGTTGGCTCGTAGTCATTCATGGCATCTGTAACTTTTACAACCAATGTATTTAATGACGATAAAATCCAACGATCAATTTCAGGACGCTGTTCCAAAGGTATATAGGCTTCAGAAAAAGCAAACCCATCTACATTGGCGTATAAACCAAAGAACTGATAAGTATTATATAAGGTTCCAAAGAATTTACGTTGTACTTCTTGAATACCTGCTAGGTCGAATTTTAAATTATCCCAAGGAGATGCATTGGTAATAAGGTACCAACGTGTTGCATCTGCACCATATTTTTCAATGGTTTCAAATGGGTTCACTACATTACCTAAACGCTTGCTCATTTTGTTGCCATTCTTGTCTAGCACAAGTCCGTTACTCACTACTGTTTTATAAGCTACACTATCAAATAGCATTACACCCAATGCATGTAGGGTATAAAACCATCCCCTAGTTTGGTCTACTCCTTCCGCAATAAAATCTGCAGGGAATGCCTCGCCTTTATCAACAAGCGCTTTATTTTCGAATGGATAATGCCATTGCGCATATGGCATTGCACCGCTATCAAACCAAACATCCACCAAATCTGCTACGCGCTTCATTGGTTGACCAGATTCACTAACTAAAATAATATCATCTACAAAGGGCTTATGAAGATCTAATATCCCTTCGTGTAAATAGTTTTTGTTTACATCGCCTCCCAATAATTGGTTGGCTTTTCTAATGCCATTGTTCAATTCTTCAATTGAACCGATACAGATTTCTTCAGCGCCATCTTCTGTTCTCCATACTGGCAAAGGCGTTCCCCAATACCTACTGCGGCTAAGGTTCCAGTCAACCATGTTTTCGAGCCAGTTGCCAAATCTTCCTTCTCCGGTTGATTTAGGTTTCCAGTTGATGGTTTTATTGAGTTCCACCATTCGCTCTTTAACTGCTGTTGTTTTAATAAACCAAGCATCTAAAGGATAGTATAAAATAGGTTTGTCGGTTCTCCAACAATGCGGATAACTGTGTTCGTATTTTTCAACCTTAAATGCCCGATTTTCTTTTTTGAGTTTTACGCAGATGTCTACGTTAACATCAATATAATTTGGATCGTCTTTGTAGTTCTTTACATAGCGGCTGCTAAATTCTCCTAAGCCTTCCACAAATTTTCCTTGTCTATCAACCATAGTAAGAATACCAATATTGTTTTTCTTTCCTACTCTATAATCATCTGCACCAAATGCAGGAGCTGTATGCACAATACCAGTACCATCTTCGGTAGTTACAAAATCACCAGTGATCACTTGAAAAGGATTCGCACCCGGAGAAAGCAATTCAATTTGTTCTGGTGAATTGGCTTCGTATGGTAGTAATTGTTCGTAATGTGCGCCGTCAATTTGTTTACCTATAAATGAGCCAAGTATTTGCCATGGCAATAATTTGGTATCTGCCTGAAAATTAGCAAAATCTCCATTTTCGCCTTCTGGCTTAAAGAATTTACCCAATAGCGCTTTCGCTAAAACAATGTTTACAGGTAAAGCAGTATAAGGATTAAAGGTCTTTACCAATACGTATTCAATATTATCTCCTACTGTTAATCCTAAATTTGAAGGAAGGGTCCATGGTGTAGTTGTCCATGCCATGAAATAAACAGGCTCGTTGGCTGTTAGGTCGAATAAAAAAGCAGTTTTTGCATCTTTTATTGCTTGAAACATAGCAACCGCACTAGTATCTTTTACATCCTTATAAGTTCCTGGCTGATTTAATTCATGTGAACTTAATCCGGTACCTGCCGCGGGAGAATAGGGCTGAATACTTACACTTTGATACAACAATCCTTTTTTGTACAATTCGCTCAAAATCCACCAAAGCGTTTCTATATAATCGTTTTCAAAAGTTACATAAGGATGATCTAAATCAACCCAATAACCCATTTTGGTCGTTAATTCATCCCATTTGTCTTTGTAGCGCAATACGGCTTCTCTACATTTTTTATTGTATTCTTCAACCGTAATTTTTTTGCCAATATCTTCTTTGGTAATCCCTAATTCTTTTTCAACACCTAATTCTACTGGAAGACCATGGGTATCCCATCCGCCTTTGCGTTTTACTTGAAATCCTTGCATGGTTTTGTACCTGCAAACCATGTCTTTTAAGGTTCTAGAAATTACGTGATGAATTCCAGGCATACCATTGGCACTAGGCGGCCCTTCATAGAAAACAAAGGACTTTTTGCCTTCGCGCAAGGAGATGCTTTTTTCAAAAGCTTGGCTTTCGTTCCATTTAGCCAGTATTTCTTGCTCTATCTTAGGCAGGTTCAAACCTGAAAATTCGGGATACTTCATACGCATAAAACACTTTACCAATCTGTTTTTAAGGTGGGCGAAGGTACGAAACTGCTAACAAAAAACCCCAGTTTCTGGCTGGGGTTTTATTGGTTTATATAAACATCGGGGGATTAGAAGTTTTTAGTGCCGTTTGGTTGGTACGAATATTGGAATTTATAGACTAATTGAAGTGGCACTTGACCTACAAAAGGCAGATAGTCTACACTTAATAATTGCATTTTTACATAGTGGGCCCCATCGGCAGTTCTAAAAAAGAATACTTTTCCTGCTTTGGGCACAAATGCATGGGTAGTTGGATTGTAATCGTACCAAGATCCGTCTTTGATAGCCAAATTGGAACTGGTGGTATCTACTGCATAACCAGCAGCCGGTGCAGTATTTAAGCTGCTATATATACCATCTTGCATACTAACACCTGCATTACCTGGACCACTTGCATTGCTATTTAATATAAAACTGGTGTATCGCAACCCAATATCCCATTTAGTAGTAGCTGAGTCTGAATTAGCCACAATCGCACTGTCTTTAAAACTAAAAAATGCAAATGATTTGGTATTACTAAAATTAACTGTCAATGATTGTGTACTTGTAATTACGGGAACAACCGCAGGTACAACATCGGTTTTATTACAAGCAGAAAAAAATAAGCCAGCTGCTGCAAGAAATGATACTTGAATTTTCATGTGTTATTGTTTTTGATTTGTGGAATAATGTTGAATAGAATAATTGATATTGATAAAATAGGTTCTGCCTGCAATATTGGGCAGTTGCAATGCATTGGTATAATTCAACAAATCTTCTACACCAATTTGCAAACGAAAGGCTATGCCAATGGCTTTTGAACTAGCCATATTTAACAACCAATAACCCGGTGTCATTTCGCGATTGTCATCAATAATATTGTTGCCGTTCGTATCCATGAACCCAAATTTTCCGCGATAGATGGCTCTGAAATAGACATCAAATCCGGTGCCTGTATTTTCGTATAAAATTTTTCCGTTGGCGCTATGTTTAGATCGATTGGCTAACCCAAAATAAGTTTGCGTATTCACTAAACTTGTTTGATAAGTAATTGGATCTCTTTTGTATAATTGGCCATTGCCAATTTGCGCCAATACTTGTTTGTCTTTGGCCAATAAAAATTGATAGCCTCCTGCAATAGACCAGTGTTGATTGATTTGGTATTTGGTATCCATTTCAATGCCTTCTGTGTAAACAGCGCCTATATTTTTATAGCTATAAATAGGCAATCCGTTTGAACGA
>CAIKZP010000131.1 GCA_903831935.1 uncultured Bacteroidota bacterium
AGTCTTTCATTAAATTCCTATAAACGGATTTTAATTCTTTTAAATCTGCTTTGTCGCTTACACCTAAATTTTTTCTGTGGTTAACAATTCTTCTCATAAAATATTCCTGTATTGATTATTCACCTGCTTTATTAAATTGGTTATCCAATTCAACGTACAAATGTTTGATTTTGCGGCAAAACTATCGTTTTTAATATAAACCGCTTAATTGAGCCATTATAAACGCAAACAATAACAAATTGTTGTTGTAAGGGCATTATCTGAACTATTTTTTGCTGAAAGGCCTGTTTTGTTTAGCTTTCAACTGAAAACGATGCAAATACAGTCAGTAGCCATATTAGTAAATCCTATTGCGGGAAAGGGTAAATCAAGCAAAATGTCTGTTTGGTTACACAATGAACTGAACAAAAAAAACATTCCAAGTACCATATTTAGCACCGAGTGGCCTACCCTAGCCGAACTAGAAGCGTTTTCGGATGTATGGGTGATTGGCGGAGATGGAACAATTAACTATTTCATTAACCATTATCCAAACTGCAAAATACCCATAGCATTATTTAGCGGTGGAACAGGTAACGATTTTGCCTGGAAACTATATAAAGGCATGAGCAAAGAAGCACAATTTGCTGCTTTATTTAATGCAAGTCCAAAACCTGTTGATGCGGGAAAAGTAAACGACACTCTTTATATTAATTGCTTAGGTATTGGATTTGATGGAGAAATTTTACAATCAATGAAAGCCATCCGTTTTATAGGCGGACATTTTGGATACCTATTAGCAGTGATTTATAAAATATTCCGATTCAAAGAAAAGTCAATGACCATAAGGTTGGCCGGCGAAGAATGGAACGAAAAATTCTTACTTGTATTAATTGTAAATTCATCAAGAGCTGGTGGAGGATTTTTTATTGCACCACCAGCCGAAGTAAACGATGGAGAACTCAATATGGTACTTTGTAAAAAAATTCCTATTTGGAAACGCTTATTGTATTTACCAATTATTAAAAAAGGAAAACACTTACACTACCCTTTTATTATACATAAACTAGGGCAAGAATTTACCATTAATAGTAAAGAAGTACTACCCATTCAAATTGATGGAGAATTACAGTTCACAAACAAACTACAAGTAACAGTATTACCAAAACAATTTCTATTTAGGTATTAATTAAATTGACTGTTAATCTCCAAATTCTTGTAGAAATTAAGTGACCATTTTCATCTTCCAAAAACCTAAATGTAGGAAATTCAAAAAACTACCAAGTACTTGGTATTATTGGGCTTTTAGATATAGAACCGCACATATAACGATATAAAAAGACGATTTAATACTATGCATTTTTAGTGAAATACAAATTGCTTGGTATTTCACAGCACCCCCACTCCGGATACTTTTGACTTATCAGAAAACGCTACAAAAACAAGCAGCTTTTTTTGATAAAACAAAACAAATCACGGAAAAATGACAAAATCTTTACTTACTATTTTAATACTTGCAGTTTTGGGTTTAAACCAAGTAAATGCACAATTATCTACTCCATTCAATTTTAGCAGTATTGGAACTTTAGATGGTATTGAAAATAGCACTAGTATTCCAATTAATTTTCAATCAAATTCTACTTGTTTAGATTTAGCAAACGGATTACCTGTTTTTTTAGCAGAACGCAATACAGGAATTTTTGCAAGCGCTTGTAGAGAAGCTACTGTTCAACCACAATTGCAATTAATACTATATCCTAACCCAGTTGTTGAAAGAACCTTATTGCGTTCATTAATTAAACCTAGTTATGTTGGAACATTTGATATAACAGTAGTTAGCATGCTAGGACAAATTGTACAACGTACCAAAGCAAGTTCTCAAGAAATATTCAACGGTTTACAATTAGATGTTTCAAGATTGGCTTTAGGTGAATATGTAATTCTAATTGAATCAGACAACTATAGAGATCATGTGAATTTTGTAAAAGCTAGATAATAATTAATTATAACAAACCATATTAAAACGAGCATATTATAAGATTAACGAATTAACAAAATAGCATAGACAAAGCTACGACTGTTAAAAAAACAGACCCAAATATTTGGGTCTTTAGTCGTTATGCCCATGAATAAATTTGAGATTTTTTATAAGAAAAATCTAATTAATTGGCCAGTTAATATCAGTAGATGTATAGATTCTAATGTAACTAATTGCGCTAACTAAATTAAAATGTGATTAATTTACTATATAATTAAATTGAATAAAAAACTCGATATTTTTTTTAGAAAAATCAATTACCCAGTTTCATTGATAGATTTCAAATTGAATTAAAAACGTAAAAATAAATACTTAACACAAAAACCTTTTTAGAAAATAATTGTATTACTATTAATTAAATAAATTTCTTTAAGAGTATTGATATGATTGAATTACAAGAAATGTAAACACAATAATATTTATAAATAAACTATTGCTTTAAATTGATCTGGCATTTAATATATCCATCAAATAATACGAATATTTAATGCGAATAATTGATTTGCAAAAAATTAAAAATGAATTGTAATTATTTGATTTTACTTAAAAAATATTTTTAAGTAAATAAGAATAAATTAATATCACTTATTATACAATCTATTTAAATTTTTAGTCACAATAAAATACTATAATATTGCAGTCGTTACATTTACGTGTTGAATAATATATTTTCAATTCATTTTGGGTAAATACAAGAAAAGTTAGCATTTCAAGTAAATACCATTTTGATGTTTTTATTAGTTGTTACTATTTTTTAAAATAGATATCGATCTAAAAAAATCGCATCAAAACAAAGTGAAAATAAAAAAACCCCTATGCTTCGAAGATTTACTCTCCGTTTAATTGTATTGTGCAGTTTTTTAATGTCAATGTTGTATAACAATGCAACAGCACAAATTGCAACTCCAAGAAGTCCGGTTGGATCGCCAAATGGAATTCTATTTCAGGCTTTAGCAAAAGACTTAAGCGGCAATCCAGCAAAAAACAGAGAGGTGTATGTTCAAACATCCATCCTTCAGGGTTCAACTACTGGAACCAATGTGTTTCAAGAACAGTTTAAAGTAACTACAGATGCTACTGGTATCTTTTCAATAACATTAGGTAAAGGAACAATTATTGGAGGGAGCGCTAGCAACTTGTCAACTATAGACTGGAGCCAATCTCCATACTTTTTCAATTTAAGATTGGCTGTTACTCCTACTGTTGGAGCTGCTAACTGGAATTTCTTAGACAATCTTCAAGATATGGGAACCACACAATTCTGGTCGGTTCCATATGCATTATTTTCAGGGTCAACTGCAGGATTAAGCAATAAGTTAGATGTTAGCGATACTGCTGCAATGCTTAAACCTTATCAGTCAGCATTAAACGTATTTAATACAAAATCTAATGGTGTAGTGCCCGCTCCTAGCTCAATCATGGGAAGGGTTTTGGCAGACAATGGAACTTGGATAGATATTCCAAATGCACCAGTTACAAGCGTAAACGGAAAACAAGGAGCCGTAACACTTACTACTACTGATATTAATGAAGGAAGCAATTTATATTTTACAGATGCTCGTGCAAAAGCAGCTGTAGCAGCAGACATTGCAGCAATTGCAGCAAAGCCAGGTACTCCAGGATTAACTG
>CAIKZP010000132.1 GCA_903831935.1 uncultured Bacteroidota bacterium
AAATTGATTTACTAATAATTATAGTATGCAATTTTAAATGTAAATAATTATATTACAATGATTTACAATTTCTATTAGTAATTAAAATTCAATCATTTATAGCGTATATTTCAATAAAATAGAAAATTCAGTTTACTTTGAATAACATACAAGATAATATTACATTAATAATTGTTAACCAATATATTGGAAACATTAATTGGTATAAAACTTTATTTAATTTTACACATGTTAAAATAGACCAATATGAATCCTACCAAAAAATGAGTTTTCGCAATAGAATGGTTATTGTTGGGAGCAATGGGTTGATTAATTTGTCTGTTCCATTAGAAAATGGCCGCGGTCAAAAAGGGTTAATAAAGGATGTAAAAATTGCTAATACTTCCAATTGGGCCGACCAACACATGCGTAGTATTTTGGCCTGTTATGGTAAATCGCCATTTTTTGAATTTTATAGAGATGGACTATTTTCCATTTACCAACAGCCATTTGTTTTTTTACAAGACTTGAATATGGCTTTAATAACTTGGGTAAATCGCCAATTGAAATATCCCGGAAATATCTCCTTTACTGATAAATATCAAATTGACTATGGAAATGGGTTTTTAGATAATCGCCATCAAATTAAACCATCTCAATTCCAAATAGTCGAAAAAGAAACAAAATATGTACAGGTTTTTGAAGATCGAATTGGCTTTCAAAATAACTTATGCATATTAGATTTGTTGTTTTGTTGCGGCCCTAACGCAAAATCTTTCTTAATAAACAGCAAATAGTCAATATTTTGACTCTATAAAAATGGTTGATATATAGATATCGCTTAATTTTAAGCCTACACTAAATTAATATGTGTATAATAATTGCTAACCCCCCAAGGTAACAAATGAGGAAATTTAGTTTATTGGTTTGTCTATGTTTTGTTTTGGGGCATTTTAATGCATTTAGTCAAGATTTCTCTAATAAAGGAACTGATTTCTGGTTAGGATATGGATACCACGTGAATATGGCTGGAAACCCTGCTGGAGGTGGTACTCAAGATATGGTTCTGTATTTCACCTCCGATAAAAATGCAAAAGTTACCGTTGATATTCCTGGATTGACACTACCTTATTCTCAAACATATACTGTTATAGCCAATCAAGTAACCACGTCTAATCCAATTCCTAAAACTGGTTCTCAAGATGCGCGTATAAGTGGTATTGGTACTTATAATTCTGGTATACATATTACAAGTGATGTTCCTGTTGTAGCATACGCACATATATACAATGCAAGTGTTTCTGGCGCATCATTGTTATTTCCAACTGCTACATTAGGAAAAGACTATTATTCTGTTAACTATACACAGTCATCAAACGCAACTAGTGCTAACTCTTTTACTTTTGTTGTGGCCACAGAAGATGCTACTTCTGTAGAAATCACACCATCTGCAGCTAATTTAAATGGAATGATAGTTGGTACGCCTACTGTAATTAAACTAAACAAAGGGCAAATTTACAGTGTGATGGGTACTACCAATGGTAATACTGGAACAGACTTAACTGGTACACGAATTAGATCAATAAGCACCAATAATAGTGGGGGATGTAAAAAGATTGCTGTTTTCTCTGGCTCTGGAAAAATTAGTATTGGTGGAACCGCTGGCGGTTCTGCAGATAATTTATTTGCACAAGCATTTCCAGCTGTTGCTTGGGGAAAAAAATATTTAACTGCACCAACAGGATCACAACCTAATAATTATTACCGTGTTTGTGTAACAGACCCTAAGACTGTTGTAAAACTAAATGGCAATGTGCTTCCTGCAAGTAGTTTAATTGGTGGATTTTATTATCAATTTAAAAATGCAAATGCAATTGGTACTAATGGGCCTGTTCCTAATTTGATTGAATCAGATATTCCAATAATGGTGGCCCAGTATATTACTACCCAAGGGCAAGATGGTAACCCAAACACTACTCCATTTGGTGATCCTGAAATGATTTATTTAAGTCCTGTAGAACAAACCATTAATAGTATTACACTTTATTCGGCCAGTAAGTATTTGATTTTACAGAGTTATATTAATGTTATTGTAAAAAATGGTGGAGTTGCCAGTTTTAAAATTGATGGAGTTACTAAATCTTCATTTTTTGCAACGCATCCACAAGAGTCGAATTATTCTTATGCCATAATTCCTGTGAGTTCAGGTTCACATACTATCTATTCCGATTCTGGTTTCAATGCCATTGCTTATGGTTTTGGTAGTGCAGAATCTTATGGATATAATGCTGGTACCAATATCAGAGATTTTACGCCAACAGCTACATTTCAAAATCAATATAGAAGACTTGATTCTGCTATCTCCTGTATTAATAGTCCATTCCAATTTGGTATCCCTCTAAATTTTATTCCTTCAACTTTGCGTTGGGAGTTTACAACAGCTCCTAATATTAATCCAATGACTACCATTGGTCCTATCAATGCACCCGTTCCAGATAGTACCGTTCAGTTAAATGGACAATCAATTTATTATTTTAGTACGCATAATACTTTTACTTTTTCTAAAGCAAATACTGCAGCAGTAAGAGATACCATAAAATTGTTTACAACATCAACTACACCCGATGGATGTGGTAGTACCGATCAAGTTTTTACAGTCCCAGTAAAAGTAATAGATCTACCTATTGCAAATTTCACCACCAATAATAGTGGATGCGTTTCTGATTCAGTTCATTTTTTCGATGCAACAAATACTGGCGGAGAAGGTAAAATTGAAACAGGTTTATGGGATTATGGTGATGGAACAACTGATAGTATTTTTAATCCTGTTAAAAAATATGCAATAGCCAATAGTTATAATATACGATATCGTCCTATATCTAGTTATGGTTGTATTGGAGACACTATTATTACAAAGTCATTTTCTGCTCCACCGGTAGCTTTATTTACATATAGTGATAGTTGTGTATCAAAAAATATATTATTCACAGACCAGTCTACTATTGCATCTGGTAGTATTGTAAAATGGTATTGGGATTATGGAGACGGAACAAAAGACACGTTAACAACCAACACGCCTAAAAATAAAATCTATTCAACTGTAGGAACTTATACAGTTAGTTTGATTTTAGAAAGTAATACAGGATGCTTGAGTACAGCAGCAATTCAAACGATTACAATTCGTCCATTGCCTGTTACAAATTTCCAAATACCTACAGCAGTTTGTTTACCAATAGGCGCGGCTCCATTTATAGATGGCTCAACTATTCCAACAGGCACAGTAACAAAATGGCGATGGGATTTTGGAGATGGAGGAATTGATTCTATACAAAATCCAACACATAATTATGCAGCAACAGGCACCTATAATATTAAGTTAACTGCTACATCAAATTATGGCTGTACAAAAGATAGTACTCAATTGCTGAGTAATATTTATGAGCAACCCAAAGCTGCATTTAGTATTAGCAATTATGTTTGTTTGCGCGATAGCACTTCCTATAGCGATGCTTCGGATGGATTGGGTTCTGCTATTGTAAAATGGAATTGGCGTTTTGGCGATGGCTATACAGATACTGTGCCATCAGCCAAACATTTATACTTGAATCCTAGTGTTGATACAGTTAATTTATTTGTTGTATCCGATAAAGGTTGCATGAGTGATACAGCTGTTCATACTACCATTATTAATCAATTACCATTAGCAGGTTTTTCAACTAGTGCAATTAATAATTATTGCGAAAATAAATCCATCACATTTATTGATACGGCAACAGATCGTTCTATTAGTACGGCTGTTTTAAATAGATGGTATTGGGATATGGGAAATGGAAATACCAAGACCCTCACCAATGGTGGAAAGAATACTAGTTTTAATGAGTTCTACAATAGTTATAATACGTACAATGTAAAGATGCTAGTTGAAAATAGCTTGGGCTGTAAGAGTGATACAGTAACTAAATCCATTGCTATTCACGCACAACCTCATGTAGGATTTATTTTACCTGAAGTTTGTTTAGATGATGCATTAGCCGTGTTTACAGATACAACCACTATTGCAGATGGCAGTACCGCCGTTACCTGGAATTGGAATTATAATGCAGCAACACCAGCCGTAACACCGGCACCTATATTAACTAGTTTAACAACGCAAAATGGTTCTGCTAAATACAAACTTGCTGCCAACTACAAAGTTTCTTATAAAGTAACCACATCCTTTGGTTGTGATTCAACTTTAACGCAATCCTTTACTGTAAATGGTTCTACGCCGCATGCAAATTTTGTGGTGCTAAATGATACTAAATTATGCAGCAATGATTCTATTAGAATATATGATTCATCGTATGTAGATTTTGGTGTAGTAACTAAAAATGATATTTATTGGAACTATGTAAATGCATCATCGGTAGATAGTGTTGACGACAATACATTG
>CAIKZP010000133.1 GCA_903831935.1 uncultured Bacteroidota bacterium
AAAAGGAAAGCCATTGCAGCCAAGGGCTGTATATGCCTTTGTAAAGAAATACTTGGGGCAGGTAACCACGGTTCAAAAAAAGAGTCCGCATATTTTAAGACATAGTTTTGCAACACATTTAATGAACAATGGCGCTGATTTGAACGCGGTGAAAGAACTATTGGGGCATAGTAGTTTGGCTGCCACGCAAGTATATACCCACAATACCATTGAAAAATTAAAAGAGGTTTTTAATAAAGCGCATCCTAAGGCCTAAAAGCATTTGTAGGCAATAGTATTACAGACTGTTAAAATATCAAATAAAAAAACAAATTGCAGGATATTTCACTATAATTTGTTGTAACTTGTTAGGAGTTTCTAAAGGGTCAATTTTACCAAATTTTGGCTCGTAGTTCTTTCAAATATTTTATTCATTAACCGTTTAAACGTGAGTTGCTATGAACGTTAACATTCAGTCAGTGCACTTTGATGCAGATGAAAAATTGGTAGATTATGTAACACGAAAACTCGAAAAATTAAACACGTTTCACGATCAGATTCTAAAAGTAGACCTGTTCTTGAAATTGGATAACGTGGTACATGTTATCAAAGACAAAGTTGTAGAAATTAAAGTGCATGTGCCGAGGCACGATTTTTTTGTAAAAACATCCTCAAAATCCTTTGAAGAATCATTTGATAATGCAATGGATTCTATCATTTCACAAATAAAACGAAAAAAAGATAAGCTTGCCGCTTAATAAACTAACCGCCCCGGAACTATTTCGGGGCTTTTTTTTGCCCTTATAGTGCCGTTAGACAAGGGTTTCGCAAATGATGTTGAAAACTGTTGTAAAAATTTTGCTACAAAATTTTGCCGAATAAAGTTTTCCATTACCTTTGCCGTCCTTAAAAAGGGTTAGTTCTTTTTTTAATGCCGAAGTAGCTCAGTTGGTAGAGCAGCTGATTTGTAATCAGCAGGTCGCGGGTTCGAGTCCCATCTTCGGCTCTAAATGTGTAGCATTTGGTTGTTTTGTATGGTAAGAATTTCTTATCAAAACAAAAAAAGCTGGCTTGCATTTTTAAAATGGGCAGATGGCCGAGTGGTTAAAGGCGACAGACTGTAAATCTGTTCACTCACGTGTACGTAGGTTCGAACCCTACTCTGCCCACACAAGCACCTTAAAGTGAAAACTTTGCAGTGCACTAGTTCTTTTAAGTAAAATTCAAAGGTCAATTCATTTGGCTTTTGAACAGGAATTTAAAAAGCGGAAGTAGCTCAATTGGTAGAGCGATAGCCTTCCAAGCTATAGGTCGCGAGTTCGACCCTCGTCTTCCGCTCTTACTAGAGTTGGTAAATTCCAGTAAAAAAACAGTTCGCTGTTTAATTACAGGTAAGCAACTTAAAAGCCTTTGTAGCTCAGGGGTAGAGCACTTCCTTGGTAGGGAAGAGGTCGTGAGTTCGATTCTCACCAACGGCTCTTTTTAAGTGCTAGGTTTATTTGAAAGAGCGTAGGCTGAATTGATTGAAAAACAAAGAATACCTTGCATGCTATATAATAGTAGTTTTGCATCGAAATAATTTTAAACGGATCTAACAAGGTCCTCAATTTTTAAAACACAACTAAAAACCGATAAAAATGGCAAAAGAGACCTTCAAGAGGGAAAAACCTCACGTAAACGTAGGTACCATTGGTCACGTTGACCATGGTAAAACTACTTTAACTGCAGCTATCACCATGATCCTTGCTAAAAAAGGAATGGGTAACGTTGCTAAGAATTATGATGAAATTGATGGCGCTCCAGAAGAAAGAGAGCGTGGTATCACTATTAATACTGCACACGTTGAGTATCAAACAGCGAATCGTCACTATGCGCACGTTGACTGTCCAGGTCACGCCGATTATGTGAAGAACATGATTACTGGTGCTGCTCAAATGGATGGAGCTATCCTAGTGGTTGCTGCAACTGATGGTCCTATGCCACAAACCAAAGAGCACATCTTGTTGGCTCGTCAGGTAGGCGTTCCTCAAATCGTTGTTTTCATGAACAAAGTAGATTTGGTTGACGATCCTGAATTATTAGAATTAGTAGAAATGGAAGTTCGTGAGTTGTTAACTTCTTACGGCTTTGACGGTGATAACACACCAATCATACAAGGTTCTGCAACAGGAGCTTTATCTGAAGATCCAAAATGGGTTGCAAAAATCGACGAATTAATGGAAGCGGTTGATACCTATATTCCATTGCCTCCTCGTCCAGTTGATTTACCGTTCTTGATGAGCGTGGAAGACGTATTCTCAATTACAGGTCGTGGTACTGTTGCTACTGGTCGTATTGAGCGTGGTCGTATCAAAGTGGGTGAAGGAATTGAAATCGTTGGTTTGATGGACGCTCCTTTAACTTCAACTGTTACTGGTGTTGAGATGTTCAAAAAATTACTTGACGAAGGTGAAGCTGGAGATAATGCAGGTTTATTATTACGTGGTATTGAAAAGACTCAAATCCGTCGTGGTATGGTTCTTTGCAAACCAGGTTCTATCACTCCGCATACAGAATTCAAAGGTGAAGTTTACGTATTGAGCAAAGAAGAAGGTGGACGTCACACTCCATTCTTTAACAAATACCGTCCTCAGTTCTACTTCCGTACTACGGATGTAACTGGAGAGTGTACTTTACCAGAAGGAACAGAAATGGTAATGCCTGGTGATAACATTAACTTAAGTGTTAAGTTGATCCAACCTATTGCAATGGAAAAAGGTTTGAAATTTGCAATTCGTGAAGGTGGCCGTACCGTAGGTGCTGGTCAGGTTACTGAAATTTTAAAATAAGCTCAAAGCCAAGGCTTTTAGCTTTAAGCGAATGTTTTTACATACATTTGCAATATAATAAACTAAAAGCTGTCTCGTTTACGGGATAGCTTTTAGCTTTCTACGGGCATAGTGCAACGGTAGCATACGGGTCTCCAAAACCTTTGATCTGGGTTCGAATCCTAGTGCCCGTGCGGATGATTTTGGAATAAAAAATTGTTGTGTTTGAAATAATCAAACACGCATAGAATGGATTATTCGAAATTGATAAATTGAAAACATGAACAAGATTGCAACTTATTTTAAAGAGAGTTACCACGAATTGTTGGAAAAAGTGACCTGGCCTACTTGGATGCAACTCCAACAAAGCACAGTGATTGTTTTGGTAGCAACTGTTATCATTACTGCAATGGTTTGGATCATGGATTTCTCCAGCAACCAATTGCTTAAATTGATTTATTCATTATTCAAGTAACCAATCATGGACTCAGTTGAAACAATAGAAACACAAATCGCACCACAAGGTCCGCAAGCGGAAACTAAATGGTATGTTTTGCGTGTGGTGAGTGGTAAAGAGCGCAAAGTAAAAGAGTATCTAGATAAAGATTTGGTAAGAAATGGTTGGACAGAAACTATCAAGCAGATATTTCTTCCAATGGAAAAAGTTTACAAAGTGCAGAACGGTAAAAAAGTAATGCGTGAAAAAAACTATTTTCCTGGATATGTAATGATGGAAGTGTTAGATGGTAAATTAACAGATGATATTGTACAGCATATTAGTAATATCAGCAACGTAATGCACTTCTTAACAGACGGAAAAGGCTCTAAAGGAAATATCATTTCATTGCGTAAGGCTGAAGTGAATAAAATGCTTGGTAAGGTTGACGAAATGAATGATATGGGTGTTACCATGAGTGAGCCTTTCATTGTTGGTGAAACAATTAAAATTATTGAAGGACCATTTAATGACTTTAATGGTGTGATTGAAGATGTAAATGATGAGAAGAAAAAATTAAAAGTTACTGTAAAAATATTCGGTCGTTCAACACCTGTAGAATTAAGTTATATGCAGGTTGAAAAATTGAATTAATTGTAATAAAAGACTATTTAAAGGCCGTATCATTTTTGATACGGCCTTTTTTTATGCCGAAAGGAGGGGATTTTAGAAAAAATTACTTGTATTTATTTGATTAATTACTATTAATACATACCTTTGCCGCCCCAAAAGTTCTTTTTATTAAGAATGATTGACATTGGGAGTTTCGGAATGAATCCGGAACGATATCACCAAAAAATCAAAAAAATGGCAAAAGAAATCTCAGGCTACGTAAAGTTGCAGGTGAAAGGCGGTCAAGCCAATCCAGCTCCTCCAGTAGGTCCGGCCCTTGGTTCTAAGGGTGTTAACATCATGGAGTTCTGTAAGCAATTCAATGCTAGAACTCAAGACAAAATGGGAAAAGTTGTTCCTGTTTTAATTACAGTTTATACCGACAAGTCTTTCGACTTCGTTATCAAAACTGCTCCTGCTGCTGTTCAATTAATGGAAGCTGCTAAAATTCAAAAAGGTTCTAAAGAAAGTAATCGTGCTAAAGTTGGTAAAGTAACTTGGGAACAAGTTGAAGTTATTGCTAAAGACAAGATGACTGATTTAAATGCCTTTACGTTAAATAGCGCAATGAACATGGTTGCAGGTACTGCACGTAGTATTGGTATTACTGTTGACGGTAAAGCTCCTTGGGAAAATTAATTATTCACCTTAAATCATTTAGAAAATGTCACTTACTAAAAAAAGAAAAGTAGCAGTAACTAAGGTGGATAAAACAAAAATTTATTCCCTTAAAGAAGCAGCTAACCTTGTAAAAGAAATTAACTGTACCAAATTTGATAGTTCTGTTGATTTGCATATTCGTTTAGGAGTTGATCCTAAAAAAGCAGACCAACAAGTACGTGGAACTGTTTCATTACCACACGGAACTGGTAAAACAAAGAAAGTATTGGTTTTGTGTACACCAGATAAAGAAGCGGCTGCTAAAGAAGCAGGTGCTGATTATGTTGGTTTAGACGAATTTATCCAAAAAATTGAAAGTGGTTGGGTAGACATTGATGTTATCATTGCTACTCCTGCTGTAATGCCTAAAATTGGTAAATTAGGTAAAGTTTTAGGGCCTCGTAATTTGATGCCAAATCCTAAAACAGGTACTGTTACCAATGATGTTGCTGCCGCTGTAAATGAAGTTAAAGGTGGAAAGATTGCTTTTAAAGTAGATAAAGCAGGTATCGTTCACGCTTCAATCGGTCGTATATCATTTGCTCCTGAAAAGATTTCTGAGAACAGTGCAGAACTGATCAACGCAATCTTAAAACTAAAACCATCTGCATCTAAAGGTACTTACCTTAAAGCTGTAAGCATGGCTAGTACAATGAGCCCAGGTATTACTTTAGACACCAAATCATTAATCAACTAATCCTGGTGATCGTTGCGCGTAAGCGTTATGAAATGACCCGGGTTGATAAAAAAATTAGTTATGACCAAAGACCAAAAAAATGAGGTTATTGAACTCTTGAAAGAGAAGTTCACACAATATAATAACTTCTATATTACAGATACAGAAGCATTAACTGTTGCTCAGATATCTAAATTACGCCGCACTTGTTTTGATAAACAAGTTGAAATTAAAGTGGCAAAAAACACATTGATCCGTAAAGCATTGGAATCATTGGATGCTGAAAAGTATGCAGGTATTTACGATTCTTTACACAATGTTACTGCTTTAATGTTCTCTGAGAACCCTAAAGAACCAGCACTTATTATTTCTTCTTTCCGTAAGGCAAGTGCCACTGATAAGCCTGTTTTAAAAGCAGCGTTTATTAATGGAGATGTATATACTGGTAACGAAAATCTGAAAGCACTTACACAAATCAAAACTAAGAATGAATTGATTGGTGAAGTAATTGGATTGTTACAATCACCTGCTAAACGTGTGATTGCAGCATTGTTGAATCACCACGAAAAGCAAGCAGCAGGAACAGTTGCAGCGGTTATTGAAGCAGCACCAGAAGTTGTAGCAGAAGCAGCAGCTCCAGAAGTTGTAGCAGAAGTTGCAGTTGAAGCAGCACCAGAAGTTGTAGCAGAAGCAGCAGCTCCAGAAGCAGCGGCTCCAGAAGCAGAAGCATAAATTATTACGCAAGTAAAAATATCCCAGGCCTGAGGGAAAATAAAGGCAATTTTTTTAAACCATCCGCCGGAGTATCCTAAACGATAACCATGAAGGCGGGAAAAATTTAATATTATGGCAGACATTAAACAATTAGCTGAATCATTAGTAAGCTTAACAGTTAAAGAAGTACAAGAATTAGCAGACGTTTTGAAAGCTGATTACGGTATTGAACCAGCAGCAGCAGCAGTAGTTGTAGCAGCAGGTGGTGGAGAAGCAGCAGCAGCAGTAGAAGAAAAAACTGCTTTTGACGTTATTTTAGTTAGCGGTGGTGCTAGCAAATTGACTGTTGTTAAGATCGTTAAAGAATTGACTGGCTTAGGCTTGAAAGAAGCTAAAGACTTAGTTGATGGCGCTCCTAAAGCAGTTAAAGAAGGCGTTTCAAAAGCAGAAGCTGATGAAGTTGCTGGAAAATTAAAAGAAGCAGGTGCTGAAGTAGAAGTTAAGTAATTAACCCTACCACAAAAATATAACCGATAGGATTTTCCTATCGGTTTTTTTTTGCCTGATGGGGATTGAAAATATTTCAACTGACAAAAAGAGCAGAAAACTGGCAAATTTTTAAGGCTTTGGCAGTTTTTCACGGATGAAAAAAATATTTTAAGCTTTTTTTTCCACAAAACGGTGTTTTGGTCTAAAATTTGTTTTTTAATATTATCCTTAATCATTATCTTCGCCGTCCTTTATTTTGGGTGATTTAGCGGGTGGACATTTTTATCATTTGTTTGAGTGGTAGATGCGCCGATTGTACGCTAAGAGAATTTAGGTTCTACTAAAATTTTTCGTACTAAAACCGGTTTTACATATATATGTCTACAACTACATTGAACAACAGGGTCGGCTTCGGTAAAACTAAACACTTGGCTGATGCCCCAGACCTACTCGACATTCAGTTAGAATCTTTCAGCGAGTTTTTTCAGTTAGAAACAACGCCCGACAAACGTAATGTTGAGGGGCTGTTCCGCGTATTCAAGGAAAACTTTCCTATTACGGATACACGTAACATTTTCGTACTAGAATTCCTGGATTATTTTATTGATCCCCCACGATACACAATTGAAGAGTGTATGGAACGTGGTCTTACTTATGCAGTTCCTTTAAAAGCAAAATTGCGTTTAAGCTGTAATGATGAAGAGCACGTAGATTTCCAAACAATCGTTCAGGATGTATTCTTGGGTAATATCCCGTACATGACGCCGCGCGGTACCTTTGTAATTAATGGTGCAGAGCGTGTTGTAGTATCTCAGTTACACCGTTCACCTGGTGTATTCTTTGGGCAGTCTGTTCACCCTAATGGAACAAAGATTTACTCTGCAAGGGTAATTCCGTTCAAAGGGGCTTGGATGGAATTCGCTACAGATATCAACAACGTAATGTATGCGTACATCGATCGTAAAAAGAAGTTCCCAGTAACTACTTTATTACGTTCTATTGGTTTTGAAACTGATAAAGACATCCTAGAATTATTTGGGATGGCAGACGAAGTTAAAGCCGATAAAAAATCATTAGCTAACCAAGTAGGTCGCAAATTAGCTGCACGTGTTTTAAGAACATGGGTAGAAGATTTCGTTGATGAAGATACTGGTGAAGTAGTGAGCATTGAGCGTAACGAGATTGTTATGGAACGCGACACTGTTTTGGATGAAGAAGCAATTGCTACCATTATTGAAATGGAAGTGAAGAGCGTATTTATTCAAAAAGAAGATGTTGGTGGAGACTACGCAATCATCTACAATACTTTAAATAAAGATACCTCTAACAGTGAATTAGAAGCGGTTCAACATATCTATCGCCAATTGCGTGGAGCTGATGCACCTGATAATGAAACTGCTCGTGGTATTATCGATAAATTATTCTTCTCCGACAAACGTTATGATTTAGGAGAAGTAGGCCGTTATAAAATCAACCGTAAATTGGGCTTGGAATATCCTTTAGAAAAGAAGGTATTAACCAAACCAGATATCATTGAAATCATTAAATACCTTGTTCGTTTAACGAATGGTAAAGCTGAGATTGATGATATTGATCACTTGAGCAATCGTCGTGTTCGTACTGTTGGTGAACAATTATATGCTCAATTCGGTGTAGGTCTTGCTCGTATGGCTAGAACTATTCGTGAGCGTATGAACGTTCGTGATAACGAAGTATTTACGCCAGTTGATTTGATCAACGCGCGTACTTTATCTTCTGTTATTAACTCTTTCTTTGGAACTTCTCAGTTATCTCAATTCTTAGACCAAACCAATCCATTGAGTGAGATCACGCACAAGCGTCGTATCTCTGCATTAGGACCAGGAGGTTTGAGTAGAGAGCGTGCTGGATTTGAGGTTCGTGACGTACACTATTCGCACTACGGTCGTTTGTGTACTATTGAAACTCCAGAAGGTCCAAACATTGGTTTGATTTCTACACTTTGCGTTCACGCTGCTATTAATGATATGGGTTTCATTGAAACACCTTATCGTAAAGTAGAGAACGGAAAAGTAAATATGAATACCCTTACTTTCTTAAGCGCAGAAGAAGAAGACTCTGCAAAAATTGCCCAAAGTAATTCTCCATTGAATGACAAAGGTGGTTTTGCTGAAGACAAAGTGGTATCTCGTCAAACTGGTGATTTCCCTATTTTAGATAAAGAAGATGTAGAATTTATGGATGTGGCGCCAAACCAAATTGTTGGTTTGAGTGCGTCATTAATTCCTTTCTTAGAACATGATGATGCCAACCGTGCTTTGATGGGATCTAACATGCAACGTCAAGCGGTTCCATTGATCCGTTTAGAGGCGCCAATTGTTGGTACTGGATTAGAAGGAAAAGCAGCGCGTGATGCACGTATTCAAATTCACAGCGAAGGAAACGGAGTTGTTGAGTTTGTAGATGCAAACGAAATTCATGTTCGCTACGACAGAAATGATTTAGATCGTTTGGTGAGTTTTAATGACGACTTACAAGTTTACCACTTGACTAAGTTCATGAAAACCAACCAAGCTACTTGTATCAATTTACGTCCGGCAGTTAAAAAAGGACAACAATTAAAGAAGGGTGATTTTCTTACCGAAGGATATGCAACCAAAGACGGAGAATTGGCATTGGGCCGTAACTTACAAGTGGCATTCATGCCATGGAAAGGTTACAACTTCGAGGATGCAATTGTAATAAGTGAGAAAGTGGTTCGCGAAGATTTATTTACTTCTGTTCACATTGAAGAATATGAATTAGAAGTTCGCGATACCAAATTAGGCGAAGAAGAATTAACACCAGATATACCAAACGTTTCTGAAGAAGCAACTAAGGATTTGGATGAAAATGGTATCATTCGTATTGGAGCAACTATCAAAGAAGGAGATATCCTAATTGGTAAAATCACTCCAAAAGGTGAATCAGATCCAACCCCAGAAGAAAAACTATTGCGTGCCATCTTTGGAGACAAAGCGGGTGATGCAAAAGATGCTTCTTTGAAAGCACCAAACGGTACAGAAGGTGTGGTGATTGATAAAAAACTTTTCCAACGTGCTAAGAAAGATAAGAACGGTAAGATTCGTGAAAAAGCACAGTTAGAAAAAGTTGAAAAAGTTCACCAACAAAATGTTGAAACCATTAAAGAATTGTTGTTAGAAAAGTTACAGACTTTGTTGAAAGACAAATCTTCAACTGGTGTTAGCAATAATTTTGGAGAAATGTTAATAGGCAAAGGTGCAAAATTCAATCAAAAGAATTTGGCTACTATTGACTATCAAAATGTTAATCCATTGGGTTGGACAGCCGACGCTAAAATTGATGACCAAATCAATACTTTATTACACAACTATAGCATTAAGTTTAACGAAGAATTAGGTCGTTACAAACGCGAGAAATTCAATATCTCTATTGGAGACGAATTACCTGCAGGTGTATTGAAACTAGCCAAAGTTTACTTAGCTGTTAAGCGTAAGTTGAAAGTGGGAGATAAGATGGCAGGTCGTCACGGAAATAAAGGGATTGTTGCAAAGATTGTACGTGCCGAAGATTTACCATTTATGGAAGATGGTACACCAGTAGACATTGTATTGAATCCTTTGGGCGTACCTTCTAGGATGAACTTAGGTCAGATTTATGAAACCATTTTAGGTTGGACCGGTAAGCGTTTGGGCGTGAAATTTGCAACACCAATTTTTGATGGTGCATCTACAACTCAAATTGAAGAATATTGCGTTGAAGCAGGTATTCCAAGAAACGGTCACACTTATTTATACGATGGTGAAACAGGAGAGCGTTTCCATCAGAAAGCTACTGTGGGTGTTATTTACATGATTAAATTACACCACATGGTTGATGATAAAATGCACGCCCGTTCAATCGGACCATACAGCTTAATTACACAACAACCGTTGGGTGGTAAGGCACAATTTGGAGGTCAACGTTTTGGTGAGATGGAGGTTTGGGCACTTGAAGCATATGGTGCTGCTAATATCTTACAAGAATTATTAACCCTCAAATCGGATGATATCATTGGCCGTGCTAAAACGTACGAAGCCATTGTTAAAGGAGATAATATTCCTCGTCCGGGTATACCTGAATCATTCAATGTATTGGTACATGAATTAAGAGGATTAGGATTAGATCTTAAGTTTGAATAATAAGATAGAGTAGGTGGATTGTTGCTAACAAAAATGGCAACAATCCACTTTACTCATTTCTATTTGCAGTACTGAATAAGTATGCGACGCAACTACTGATGCGTGAGCAGTCAAGAGTTGGAAACAAAATATTAAACTACAAATTCTCAACAGCGATATGGCAATCAAAAGAGATAACAAACCGAGACCTACTTTTTCTCAAATTACTATTAGTCTAGCATCGCCTGATAGCATTTTGGAAAGAAGTTTTGGAGAAGTGTTAAAGCCTGAAACAATTAATTACCGCACATACAAACCTGAACGTGATGGTTTGTTTTGTGAAAGGATTTTTGGACCAGTAAAAGACTACGAGTGTGCTTGTGGAAAGTACAAACGTATTCGTTACAAAGGTATTGTCTGTGACCGTTGTGGTGTAGAGGTTACAGAGAAAAAAGTACGTCGCGAACGTATGGGGCATATCAAATTAGTAGTACCAGTAGTTCATATTTGGTACTTTAAAAGTTTGCCTAACAAAATTGGTTATTTATTAGGCATGAGTTCTAAGAAATTAGAAACAATTGTTTATTATGAAAGATATGTAGTGATTCAAGGCGGTATTAAAGAAAACCTAGCAATGGGTGATCTTTTAACTGAAGAAGAATACTTAGATCTATTAGATACTTTACCAAAAGATAATCAATATTTATCTGATGAAGATCCGCAAAAATTCATTGCTAAAATGGGTGCTGAAGCGGTACATGCTTTGTTAGAAAGAATTGATTTAGATAGTTTGAGTTTCTCATTGCGTAATGCAGCAGCAACTGAAACTTCTCAACAACGTAAAGCAGATGCTTTAAAGCGTTTGAGCGTAGTTGAATCTTTCCGTGATGCAAGTACACGTATTACCAATCGCCCAGAGTGGATGGTAATGCAGTACATTCCTGTTATCCCACCAGAATTACGTCCATTGGTTCCATTGGATGGTGGTCGTTTTGCTTCATCTGATTTGAATGATTTATATCGTCGTGTTATTATCCGTAACAATCGTTTAAAAAGATTATTAGAAATTAAAGCGCCAGAAGTAATCTTACGTAATGAAAAACGTATGTTACAAGAAGCGATTGATTCTTTATTCGACAATAGCCGTAAATCTAATGCTGTTAAAGCTGAAGGTGGACGTGCATTGAAATCTTTGAGTGATGTATTGAAAGGTAAGCAAGGTCGTTTCCGTCAAAACTTATTAGGTAAACGTGTGGATTATTCTGGACGTTCTGTAATTGTTGTAGGACCAGATTTGAAAATACACGAGTGCGGATTACCTAAAGACATGGCAGCGGAATTGTTCAAGCCATTTGTTATTAGAAAATTAATTGAAAGAGGTATCGTAAAAACTGTTAAGTCGGCTAAGAAATTAGTAGACAGAAAAGAAGCAGTTGTTTGGGATATTTTAGAAAATATTTTGAAAGGCCATCCAATTATGTTAAACCGTGCCCCAACATTGCACCGTTTATCTATTCAGGCTTTCCAACCAAAACTTGTTGAAGGAAAAGCGATTCAGTTACACCCATTGGTAACGTCTTCGTTCAATGCCGATTTCGATGGTGACCAAATGGCGGTGCACGTGCCTTTGAGCAATGCAGCAATTTTGGAAGCCCAGTTATTGATGTTGTCTTCACACAATATTTTGAACCCACAAAATGGTACACCTATCACCCTTCCTTCTCAGGACATGGTACTAGGATTGTATTACATGACTAAGGGTAAAAAAACTACAGAAACTGAAATTGTAAAAGGTCAAGGAATGGCTTTCTACAATATGGATGAAGTAGTAATTGCTTACAATGAAAGAGTAGTGGATCTTCATGCAAATATTCGCGTGAAAACAATGGTGCGCGAGCAAGGAAAATTGAGCTTGAAATTAATTGAAACTACAGTTGGTCGTGTTTTGTTTAACCAAAACGTTCCAGTTGAAGTAGGTTATATTAATGCTTTATTAACCAAGAAAAACTTGCGTGAAATTATTGGAGATATTATTAAAATCACCGATGTTCCTAAAACTGCAAAATTCTTGGATGATATTAAAACACTAGGATTCCGTATGGCCTTCCGTGGTGGTTTATCATTCAGTGTAAATGACTTGATTGTTCCTGATATGCGTAATGAGCTTTTGGATAATGCAAAAGCAGAAGTAGAAGATGTTTGGGAAAACTACAACATGGGATTGATTACTAATAACGAACGTTATAATGCGGTAATTGATATTTGGAGTAGGGTCGATACACGTATCACTGAAACTTTAATTAAAGAAATGGCTACCGATAAACAAGGGTTTAACTCTGTTTATATGATGTTGGATTCTGGAGCCCGTGGTAGTAAAACACAGGTTAAACAGCTGGTAGGTATTCGTGGATTGATGGCAAAACCTCGTAAGAGCGGAAGCACTGGTAGTGAGGTAATTGAAAATCCAATTTTGTCTAACTTTAAAGGTGGACTAAACGTATTGGATTACTTTATTTCTACACACGGTGCGCGTAAAGGTTTGGCCGATACAGCATTAAAAACTGCCGATGCGGGTTACTTAACTCGTCGTTTGGTGGATGTATCTCAAGACGTTGTTATTGCAGATGATGATTGCGGAACCTTAAGAGGTAATGCAACTAGCGCTTTAAAAGACAACGAAGATGTAATTGAACCATTATCAGATAGAATTGAAGGTCGTACTTCATTACATAATGTATACCATCCAGTAACTGAAGAATTAATCATCCTTGCGGGTGAAGAAATTTCTCATGATGTGGCTATGCAAATTGAAGATTCTGGTATTGAAACTGTAGAAATTCGTTCTGTATTAACTTGCGAAGCTAAGCGTGGTGTTTGCGTAAAATGTTATGGTAAAAACTTGGCAACAGGTTATATCGCTCAACGCGGAGACGCTGTGGGTATCATTGCAGCACAATCAATTGGTGAACCAGGTACACAGTTAACCTTGCGTACTTTCCACGTGGGTGGGGTTGCGGGTTCTTCCTCTATTGAATCTACCTTAAACGCTAAGTTTGATGGTACCATTCAGTTTGATGGTTTAAGAACTGTTGATGCAGTAAACAATGAAGGAAATAAAGTACGTATTGTAATCGGTCGTACCGGTGAAGTGCGTATCATGGATGTGAAGAATGATCGTTTGATGATTACCAATAACGTTCCTTACGGTGCTACCTTGAATGTAAAAGATGGTCAGCAAGTGAAGAAAGGCGAAACCATTTGTACATGGGATCCGTTCAACAACGTAATTGTTGCTGAATTGAATGGTAAAATCAAATTTGTTGATGTGTTAGACGGGGTAACATACCGCGACGAAGCAGATGAGCAAACTGGTCACAGAGAGAAAGTAGTTATTGAAACAAAAGATAAAACTAAAATTCCTACCATTAGTGTGGAAGGTGCTAAAGACAGTAAGCATTATAACTTACCTGTTGGATCGCATATTGGAATTGAAGAAGGTGATGAAGTTAAAGCCGGACAGGTGTTGGTTAAAATACCACGTGTGTTGGGTAAATTAAGAGATATCACTGGAGGTCTTCCGCGTGTAACTGAATTATTTGAAGCACGTAACCCTGGTAATCCTGCAATTGTTTGTGAGATTGATGGTGTGGTTGCTTTTGGTAATGTTAAGCGTGGTAACCGTGAAATTATTGTTGAGTCTAGAGATGGTATGGTGAAGAAATACTTGGTTCCATTAACCCGCCAAATTTTGGTGCAAGATGGTGACTTTGTAAAAGCTGGTACACCAATGTCTGATGGACAAATTGCACCTGCAGATATCTTAGCAATCAAAGGACCATTTGCTGTTCAAGAGTATGTGGTTAATGAGATTCAAGAGGTATACCGTTTACAAGGTGTAAAAATCAATGACAAACACGTAGAAGTGATTGTACGTCAGATGATGAAAAAAGTAGAAATTGTTGACGCTGGAGATACTAAATTCTTAGAAGAAGATTTGGAAGATCGCTTTGATTTTATTGAAGAGAACGACCGTATCTACGATAAAAAAGTAGTAACTGAATCAGGCGAAAGCACCAAGTTCAAAGCTGGTCAAATTGTTACTGTTCGTGAGTTTAGAGAAGAAAACTCTATCCTACGCAGAAGCGATCGTAAACTAGTTGAAGTTCGTGATGCAAAACCTGCAACTGCAACACCGGTTCTTTTGGGTATTACCAAAGCATCTTTAGGTGTTCAAAGTTGGATTTCTGCTGCATCGTTCCAAGAAACTACCAAAGTATTGAGTCAAGCTGCTATTCAAGGCAAGACTGATATGATGTTAGGATTGAAAGAGAATGTTATTACTGGTCATTTGATTCCTGCTGGTTCAGGTCAAAAAGATTTTGATAACATGATTGTAGGAAGTAAAGAAGAATACGAAGTATTGGCAACTACGCGCGAAGCAATGAGTTTCGACGAAGAAGAATAAGCAATACTTCTGTTAAATGATAGCATATTAAAAGTAGGAAGCTTAAAACTTCCTACTTTTATTTTATACGGACTAACGATTTTTAGTTATTTTTAGAATCTTGATTTTATCAAACAATACTTTTAATAAAGCAATATGAAGAATGCAACTTTGGGTTTTAATATCGTTTTGGCACTAGCGGTGTCGGTTTTATTTTATTTACATTTTTCTTCAAAAAAATCTGCAACCGCTGTTGCAAACATCAATACTGCTGTAGCTGATGGCAAATTCAAGATTGCTTATTTTGAAATGGATTCTTTAGAAAATCATTATGAATATTTTATAGAAGTTAGAAATGTATTACGTGGTAAAGACCAAGAAAATAACCGACAATTATCTGAAATGAAAAATACATTTGCGTCAAAATACCAAGAGTTGCAAAAAACTGCTCAGGGCATGACGCAAGCAGAAGTAAACGGCAAACAACAAGAGTTAATGCAAATGGAAAAAACTTTTCAAAACAAAGAGCAAATGTTAAACCAAGATTTGCAAAATGAAAGTTTTAAACGCTTGCAAGATGTAAAGAGGAAAGTTGAAGACTATTTAAAAGAGTATAATAAAGACAAAGGTTATTCTTATGTACTTACAAGTTCTCCAGACTTGATATACTTAAAAGATTCTGTTTACAACATTACTTCAGACCTAATTAAGGGTTTAAATAATCAGTACAAGAAGAAATAGAATCTTCAATCATATTTATTATCTTCAAATCCCGTTTCAAAACAACGGGATTTTTTTATGAGTACAAATCCCCAATTCAAACCAAGTTTAGGACTATTTGACGCCACTATGATTGTAGCTGGCGGAATGATTGGTTCTGGTATTTTTATTGTAAGTGCCGATATTACTCGAAATGTGGGGAGTGCTGGCTGGTTAATTGCAGTTTGGTTGATTACAGGATTTATGACCATTACAGCAGCAGTGACTTATGGTGAATTAAGTGGTATGTATCCTAAAGCAGGTGGCCAATATGTTTATTTAAGAGAAGCCTATAACCCCTTGGTTGGATTTTTATACGGTTGGAGTTTTTTCTCAGTAATCCAAACGGCTACAATTGCTGCAGTAGGTGTGGCTTTTAGTAGGTTCACTGCTTATTTAATTCCCGCAGTAGGAGAAGGGAATATTTTACTTGATTTAGGGTTCTTGAAAATATCAGCAGCACAAGTGTTGGCAATTTCCATGATTGTATTATTAACTTATACCAATACACGTGGTGTAAAAGGTGGTAAAATTATTCAGTCGAGTTTTACAGTAACCAAACTTTTATCGTTGTTTGGTTTAATCATATTTGGATTCTTATTATCTAAACAAAGTTTTTGGGCACAGAACTGGCAGCATGCATTTACTTCAGTACAAGACTTGGGTGTTAAAAATGCAGTTGGAATATTAGAGCCTAGTGGTTGGCATCCTATTTCTGGTGCGGTTTTAATTGGTGCTATTTCTGCTGCTATGGTGGGTTCAATTTTTAGTAGCGATTCTTGGAACACCGTAACCTTTATTGCAGGAGAAATTAAAAATCCAAAACGCAATATTGGATTGAGTTTGTTTTTTGGAACGCTAATTGTAACACTAATTTATGTATCGGCTAATTTGATGTATTTGAATGTATTGCCATTGCAACAAATTGCGTATGCAGAAAATGATCGTGTAGCAGTAGCAGCTGCAAATGCAATTTTTGGTAATGTGGGTACCATTGTAATAGCTGTGATGATTATGATTTCAACTTTTGGATGTAATAGTGGTTTGATATTATCTGGTGCTAGGGTTTTTTATACCATGGCAAAAGATGGCTTGTTTTTTAAGAAAACTGGAGAGTTAAATAAAAACGCCGTTCCAGAATATGCTTTATGGATTCAGTGTGCAATGGCTAGTTTGTTGTGTTTAAGTGGTAAATACGGCGATTTGTTAACCATGGTTTCCTTTGTTGGAATTATATTTTACGTATTAACCATTACAGGCGTATTTATTTTACGCAAAAAACTACCCAATGCAGAACGTCCTTATCGCGCATTTGGTTATCCTGTGCTACCTTTGATTTACATCGTTTTAGCTATTGTATTTTGTGTAGGGCTTGTTTGGGCTTCTCCAACATACTCTCTTTGGGGCTTGGGAATTACCTCTATAGGCGTTCCACTATATTACTTAGCCGTAAATAATCAAAAAAAATCGGTGTAATTATATGTCAACAGTAGATTTTAATGCATTATTTGAACAGTTCAACCGATTGAAAGTAGCTATTGTAGGTGATGTAATGCTTGATACCTATTGGTGGGGCAATACAGACCGTATTTCGCCCGAAGCGCCTGTTCCTGTGGTTAGCTTGCAGAAAAAGGAAATGCGGGTAGGAGGAGCTGCTAATGTGGCTTTAAATACCTCATCGCTTGGTGCATCAACCACCATCATTTCAATTATTGGAGATGATGCAGATGGTATTGCATTAACGGCATTATTGAATGGGCATGGCATTAACACAACAATGCTATTGTCAAGTAAGGAGCGTATCACCACCAATAAAATGAGGGTGATGAGTCGCAACCAGCAAATGATGCGTTTAGATGCTGAAATTACTACTGATATAAGTGCTGCATTAGAATTAGAAATGATTAAAAGTGTTCGTACCTTATTTGAAACAAATTGTCCGGATGTTTTAATATTTGAAGATTATAATAAAGGCGTTTTAACGACCCATATAATTGAACAGCTGATTGCATTGTGTAAGGAGTTTGGTGTGGTTACTACCGTGGATCCCAAACGAAATAATTTTTTAGCATTTAAAGGAGTGGATATTTTTAAGCCTAATTTAAAAGAAGTAAAAGAAGGTTTAAACGTATTGGTTGACAAAGTCGATTTAAATACTTTAGATAAAATTCATACGGCTTTGCATGAGGTACTAGAACACCAAATATCACTAATCACTTTGTCTGAAAAAGGTGTTTTTTATCAAACGCAAAATGAAGCTAAAATCATTCCAACCCATGTACGCAACATTGCTGATGTAAGTGGTGCAGGCGATACAGTCATTGCGGTTGCTTCATTGGTTTATACTGCAACAAAAAATATGCATTTAGCGGCTGAAATGGCCAATATTGCTGGTGGTTTGGTTTGTGAAGAAGTAGGAACAGCTGCTATAATTAAAGCATTGTTTTTAAAAGAATGTAATTCTCTATTGCAATAATTTGAATCACAGAATTGAATGAATGCTATGCGAAAATATGCGGTAATTGTAGCTGGTGGATCTGGTTTGCGAATGGGCGCAGATAAACCCAAACAATTTTTATTATTACAAGGCAAGCCAATTTTATGGCATACGTTAAATGCTTTTTTAGCTGCCTTTTCGGATATTTCTATCAAACTCGTATTGCCATTAAATTTCATGAACGAGGGTAAACAATTAGTGGCATCATTCAATGAACCCGATAGAATTGAATTAGTTACTGGCGGCGCAACACGTTTTGATTCTGTAAAAAATGGATTAAAAACCATTGACACACCTGGTATTGTTTTTGTTCACGATGGTGTGCGTTGTTTGGTTTCTAAAGAACTGATTCATCGTTGTTATGAACAGGCTATTGAAAAAGGCAGTGCCATTCCAGCAATTGCAGCTACTGATAGTATTCGTATTGAAACGGAGCAACAGCAACAATATGTGGTAAATCGCGCGCAAGTTAAAATCATACAAACGCCCCAAACATTTCAAACAGAAATTTTATTACCTGCATTTGAAAGGGAGTATCAAATAGAATTTACCGACGAAGCAACAGTGGTGGAAACTTCAGGGCAACAAGTTTTTTTAATTGATGGCGATTATCAAAATATAAAAATCACTCGACCGATTGATTTATTTATAGCAGAACAAATTTTGCAAGACAAAACAAATTAAAAGTATTTTTCACAACAGTATTTTGGTATCATTTCTAAATAATAAAAGCAAATGAAAACTAATAAAAAAACGTTGAATGAAATTGATACTTATATTTCAAGTTTCCCATTAATAACACAAAAACGTTTATCTGAAATTCGGTTATTGATTAAGCAAGCGGCGCCTGCTGCTGAAGAAATTATTTCGTATCAAATGCCAGCCTATAAACTTCATGGCATGTTGGTATACTTTGCCGGATATAAAAATCATATTGGGTTTTATCCAACCGCTTCAGGTATTAAACAATTTCAGTTAGAAATTGTTGCTTATAAACATTCAAAAGGCGCAGTGCAGTTTCCTATTAATGAGCCAATACCTGCAGACTTGGTAGCCAGAATTGTAGCATTTAGAATAAATGAAAACGAATTAAAATCATTAAAAAAATAATACGATGCAAAGAAGAAATTTTATAAAAAATAGTTCCATTGCTAGTTTAGCACTTACAAGTTTTGGTATTGGATCAAGCAATAAAGCAATAGCTGCTAATGAGTTGATATCTGCTGATTTTGTTTTAGATGAAATAACCATAGATGGATTGCAAGAAAAAATGCGCTTAGGTTCACTTACGGCTGTTTCATTAACGAATATTTATTTAAAACGGATTCAAGAAATAGACAAGTCTGGTCCTGCAATTAATGCAGTGATTGAATTAAATCCTGATGCATTATCAATTGCAGCAACACTAGACCAAGAAAGAATTGCAGGAAAACTTAGAGGCCCGCTTCATGGCATACCAGTTTTAATAAAAGACAATATTGATAGTGGAGATAAAATGATGACCACCGCGGGGTCGCTTGCATTAGTTGGAAATAAGGCAAGTAAGGATGCATTTATAATTAAACAACTCAGAGAAGCGGGTGCTGTATTATTGGGTAAAACGAATTTAAGCGAATGGGCGAATTTTAGATCGTCTAGGTCTACCAGTGGATGGAGTAGTAGGGGGAAGCAAACCAAATGTCCGTATGTATTAGATAGGAATCCTTCTGGCTCTAGTGCAGGCTCTGGTGCAGCTACTGCAGCAAATCTTTGTACTATTTCTATTGGCACTGAAACGGACGGTTCTATTGTGTCGCCGGCATCTGTGAATGGGATTGTTGGTATGAAGCCAACTGTTGGTTTATGGAGTCGTTCTGGTATTATACCTATTTCTGCTACGCAAGACACAGCAGGCCCAATGGCAAGAACAGTTAGGGATGCGGCAATTTTGTTGGGAGCACTCACTGGCATTGATACTGCAGATAATATTACAAAAGAAAGCCAAGGCAAAAGTTTTACAGACTACACAAAATTCCTTGATAAAAATGCACTAAAAGGCAAAAGAATTGGTATTGAAAAATCGCATTTAGAAGGGCATGAAGGAATTGTTGGTTTGTACAATCGAGCAATTGAACAAATGAAAGAATTGGGTGCTACAATTGTTGAAGTGGAAATTTTAAAACCATTGTCTAAATTAGGAAACGCAGAGTTTGAAGTGCTTTTGTATGAATTTAAAGATGGGCTTAATAAATATTTAAGTACAAATAATACAACCACAAAATCATTGCAAGATGTGATTGTTTTTAACAAAAAAAATGAGACAACTGCTATGCCTTATTTTAAACAAGAAACCTTAATTAAAAGTGATGGCAAATCAGATTTGAATAGCAAAATTTATTTAGATGCGCTGGCTAAAACACTTGCAGTTAGAAATGTTTTAACTGAAATGATAGATTCAAATAAATTAGATGCTTTATGTGGTGTAACGAATGGCTTGGCCTGTTGTATTGATTTAGCAAATGGAGACTACGATACAGGTTTCTCAATTTCTACACCTGCTGCTATTACTGGATTTCCGCATATTACAGTGCCAATGGGGTTTGTACAAGAATTGCCAATTGGTATTTCGTTTTTTGGAAAAGCATACACAGAGCCTGCGCTAATAGGTATGGCTTATGCTTATGAGCAAGTTTCAAAAAACAGAAAAGCACCAAAATTTATAAAGTCGATAATTTAATTGTTTAGGGTTGAAAATTGGTTGTCTAAAAAAAATGGCAATTCATAATAAAATGTAGATTTTTTTATTTATTTTAAATTCTAAACCCAAAAAAAATGAAAAAAACAAACTTAATTTATTGGTCAACCACTATACTTTTTACTGTATTTGATGGACTAATTCCTGCTTTAACATCCAATACACAAATGGCCATTGATGGCATTAAACATTTGGGTTATCCAGACCATTTTAGAACGATGCTTACCGTGTTTAAAGTTTTGGGCGCACTTGCACTAATACTTCCTGTTGTTAAAGGCCGATTAAAAGAATGGGCTTATGCTGGATTTACTTTTAGTTTAATTGCGGCTGCAGTATCAAATACAGTGGTGGAAGGTTTTGGCGGGGCAACTTTCTTTCCAATTATTGCCTTAGCCGTTTTAGCTGGCTCTTATTTTACGTATCATCAAAAAAACGCTACAACTTAAAATTCGTTTTATAAGTTCAGTAACAATTGTTACAGATAAAGAGCACAAAGAAGTTTTTCTTTGTGCTCTTTAATTATCAATATACTTGAGTTATGAAATACATCATAGTAGGAGCAGTTGCAGGTGGTGCTAGTACCGCTGCAAGACTAAGAAGAATGGATGAGTTAGCAGAGATTCTAATTTTTGAAAAAGGGGCTTATATATCTTACGCAAACTGTGGACTGCCTTATTATATTGGCGATGTAATAAAAGATAGAAATAAATTATTTGTTCAAACTGCGGCATCTTTTAATAGGCGTTTTAATATTGATGTACGCGTTTCTACAGAAGTGCTTGCAATAGATGCAATTGCTAAAACCATCAGTGCAAAAAATCTAATCACAGGTGAAACATACGAAGAGACTTACGATAAATTAGTGCTTTCTCCTGGTGCAGAGCCCATTAAACCGCCATTGCCTGGTATTAACCTTCCTGGTATTTTTACTTTAAGAAATGTTACAGATACCGACCAAATTAAAAATTTTGTAAATGCCCATCATTTAGGCAAAGCCGTGGTAATTGGTGGTGGGTTTATTGGATTAGAAATGGCTGAAAATTTGCAGCAATTAGGCATGCAAGTAAGCATTATTGAAATGGGTAATCAAATTTTAGCACCGCTTGATTTTCCTATTGCAGCCATTGTTCAACAGCATATAAGATTGAAAGGGGTTGATTTGCGTTTAAAAACTGCTGTGTCGGGTTTTGAACAAACCGATAATGGCATTAAAGTATTGTTTAAAGAGGGAGAAGCAATTTATGCCGATGTAGTAATATTATCAATTGGTGTTAAACCAGACACTAAGCTTGCATTAGCTGCTGGTTTGGAATTAGGTCCTGCAAAAGGAATTTTTGTGAATGAATATTTACAAACTTCAAATCCTGCTATTTATGCGGTAGGAGATGCTATAGAATTTGCCAATCCAATTACAGGGCAATCTATGAGTACTTATTTAGCAGGTCCTGCTAATAAACAAGGTAGAATTTGTGCAAATAATATAGTGCTTGGTAATCAACAAAAATACAATGGCGCAATTAACACCGCAATAGTTAAAGTATTTGATATGACAGTGGCTACTGCAGGTACTGCGTCTAAACATTTAAAAATGGCCAATATTAATCATATTGTTTCTACTAATCATAGTGGATCACATGCAGGGTATTATCCTGGTGCAAAACAAATGGCCATTCAAATTGCATTTTCTCCCGAAGATGGGCGTTTATATAGTGCACAGATTGCAGGATATGATGGGGTAGATAAACGTATTGATATTATGGCTTCTGTTATAAAACGTGCAAGTACTATTTATGAATTGGCAGAATTTGAACATGCCTACGCTCCGCCATATTCAAGTGCAAAAGATCCTGTAAATATGGCTGGATATGTTGCTGAGAATATTTTATTAAATCGATTAAAAGTTTTTTATTGGAATGATGTGGCCAACTTGCCGGTTGATAGTTTCTTGTTAGATGTAAGAACTGTTGCAGAATATGATGCGGGTAAAATTGCAGGAGCAGTTAATATTCCAGTAGATGATATTCGTGCACGCATGCATGAATTGCCAAAAGATACAACCATTTATATTTATTGCGAAGCAGGCTTAAGGGGATATTTGGCGCATAGAATATTACGCCAACATGGGTTTGAAAATATGTATAATTTATCGGGTGGATATGTTTCTTGGAAAGCAGCTACTGCAGAATCTTAAAGCTCATTTTTATTTGGGATTTTACTCATGGCTCTTTCTGCAATTGCAGTGATGCTCAAGCTAGGATTAACGCCAGGATTGGCCGATACCATGCTTCCATCACAAATAAGCATATTGGTGTAATTGAATACATGGTTGTTTTTATCAATCACACCTTCGGAAGCATCTTTTCCCATACAAGCACCTCCCAAAATATGCGCGGTAGTTGGAATGCCTAATAAGGTTTCGGTATGCGTAACCATTGCTTTTCCATTAATAATTTTTTCTACTTTATGTGCTAATTCTTGTGCTATAGGATTAAAAGCAGTAGGCGCATTGCCGATTTCTAGTTTCGTTTTTAATCGCCCAAAACCAGTTCTTTTAAAACTCAAACTGGAGTCTTTACTTTCCATGTATAGCAATATATGAGATCGCTTACTCCAGTCATCAATAAAATAAGTTTTTAAATAATCGATGGGGTGCAGTACAAACTCTTTACACATTTTATAAAATCTATTTACAATATTGGGTCCTTGAACCATGGGCGCCATGAAGAGTCTCCAAAAACCAGATCCTTCAGAATATTTAACTGGTTCAATGTGTCGGCTTTCATCAATTTTAATGATAGAGCCAATGGCTATTCCTTCTGAAAAAGAAACATCATCTTGTGTGGTAACAGCAATTAAACTTTCTGAATTGGTGCGAATGCCAGAACCCAAAGTGTTCGATAAATTGGGTAATGAACTTTCTTTTAATTTGAGTAATAAATTCATAGTTCCCAAAACACCGCCAGAAAAAATAACTGCTTTTGATTTTATGGTAGTTTTTTTCTTGAATAATTTTAAAGAATCTTGGAAAGTAATTTCATATCCTTCGCTGCCATCATGGTTAATTGGCAATACATTTACAACTTCTTTTTCTGCAATAATTTCAGTGCCCAATTGTTGGGCTAAATACAAATAATTTTTATCGAGTGTATTTTTTGCATTGTACCTGCATCCAATCATACAACCTCCACATAAAATACAACCCGTTCTGTCTGGCCCTTTTCCATTGAAATAAGGATCAGGTACGGTTACATTAGGTTGGCCAAAATACACTGCTACATTTGTTTTTTCGAATGCATCTTCTTTGCCAATTTCTTTGGCAAGCGTTTGCATTACCTTATCACTTCGGCTCATATAAGGATGCATTGAAGCGCCCAACATTTTTTCTGCTGTATGATAAAATGGTTGCAAGGTGTTTTCCCAGTCTTCTAATCCTTTCCAATGTCCAGTATTGTAAAATTCCGATTTAGGAACAGGTAATGTATTTGCGTAAACAACAGAACCACCGCCAACTGCAACGCCACTTAAAACGGCTACATGTCTATAAAAAGTTAATTTGAATAAGCCTTGTAATCCAAAACTTGGTAGCCAAAGCCATTTTCGTAAGTTCCAGTTTGTTTTTGGAAAATCACTAGGGTGGTTAAACCATTTACCTTTTTCTATTACCAATACTTTATACCCTTTTTCGGCAAGTCGGAGCGCCGATACAGATCCGCCAAATCCACTGCCGATAATGGTGTAATCGTAATCGTAGTTATTAGAAAGGCTCATAATGATTTTTTCGGTAATTAAATTTAAGGATTTGAATTTGTATTGGCGAATACATTTTTGTTTAAAAAACAAAACACTAACATTTTGAACTTTTAAAATAATTAGTTGTTATTTTATAGAACTAACATAATCTTTTCTAAAAAATATAAAATTTAAATATGAATCTTTCAAATAATAAAATATTAATTACTGGTGGTGGATCGGGCATAGGATTAGGTTTGGCAAAACAATTTCTTGCAGAAAACAATACGGTAATTGTTTGTGGTAGAAGGGCTTCTGTTTTAGCAGAATTGACAGAACAATTTCCTGCTATTATTACTAGGGTATGTGATTTATCAATTGCGTCTGAGAGAGAAGCTTTGTATGAGTGGATTTTGGCAGAACACAGTGATTTAAATGTATTGGTAAACAATGCAGGCATTCAACAATGGATGGATATTGCTGATCCTGATTTTTATTTACGTGCTAAAGAAGAATTGGCAATTAATATTGAAGCGCCTTTACATTTAACAGCACTTTTTATTAAACTATCTAATTTAACAACGGTAATTAATACTACTTCAGGATTGAGTTTTACGCCGCTTGCAAAAGTGTCAACTTATTCTGCGTCAAAAGCTTATTTTCATTCATTTACACTTTCTTTACGTGCTTTATTGGCAACTAGAAATATTGAAGTGATTGAATTGATTCCACCAGCAATCAATACAGATTTAGGTGGCAAAGGCATACACGATGCGGCTCCTCCTGTAGCTGAATTTATAACAGCAATTTTTGCGCAACTCAAAGAAGGTAAATCTGAATTGACATATGGTTTTAGTGAAGCAATGACTAAGGCCGGACCAGTTGAATTACAAGCAGCTTTCAATAGAATGAATGCTACTAATTTTCAAGTAAAATAATTAGCAGATACGGGGTAGTTGTTCGCCGGTTAAATAACCAACAATTCTATGTCCGCCAATACTGCTTTTCATCATGACTTTACCAGGATGTGTGGCAGTTACTTCGCCTATAATGCAGGCGTTAATGCCATTGGCATCTTTATGCAATAGTTCAATGGCAGCATCTGCAGCATCTGCAGCTACAATAGCCACAAATAATCCTTCATTGGCTACATACAGTGGGTCTAGCCCTAACATTTCACAAGCGCCTTCTACTTGTTCATCCATAGGAATTAAGGACTGTTCTATTACAAATCCAAGTTTTCTTAATTCGGCAAGTTCGTTTAGTACAGATGCTAATCCACCTCGTGTTGGATCGCGTAAAAATTTAATTTTATTTCCGAGTAAATCAAGTAGTAATTTTATTGTATGATTTAGGTTGATGGTATCACTTACAATATCTGTTTCAAATGTTAATCCTTGACGTTTACTCATAATAGCAATGCCATGTTGTGCAAGGTTTCCACTTAAAATGATTTTATCTCCTACACTAATTCTATTATGGTGGATTGCTGCATTTGGATGAATGATGCCAATACCTGAAGTATTAATAAAAATTTGATCACCTTTTCCTTTCTCTACTACTTTGGTGTCTCCGGTTACAATACTTACACCTGATTTATTTACAGCTTGTTTAATGCCATTTAAAATAGTCCAAAATGCTTCCATACTTAATCCCTCTTCAATAATAAAACTGAGGGATAAATATTTTGCTGCAGCGCCACACATGGCTAAATCATTAACAGTGCCGTAAATAGCTAGTTCTCCAATATTTCCTCCAGGAAAAAAAATAGGTGATATCACATAACTGTCTGTGCTAAATGCTGTTCGGCCATTTAGTTCAAAACTTGCACCATCATGCTGTTGGTCGAGTAGTTCGTTTTTAAGCACATCAAAAACACCACTTTGCAATAAGCGATGTGTTAGAAGGCCGCCACTGCCATGACCGAGCGTTATTACATCAAAATCAAATTTTGGCATGGGGCAGGATAGTTGAAATGTAGTAGTATCAGTCAAGGGATTTTTTTTTAAATCAAAAAATATTTATGGTTACATCTTCTGATGCAACACTATAATGATAATAAGCAGCACAAGCGCCTTCGCTACTTACCATTGGTGCACCTAGTGGGTGTTCTGGTTTGCATTTGTTTCCAAAATTGCTACACTGCTTTGGCTTTTTTAATCCTTTCATAATATCGCCACTAATGCATTCTTTGTTTTCTTCTGCAAAAGGAATATCGATATTGAATTTTAATCTTGCATTGAATGATTTGTATTTTTCATTTACCTCGTAGCCGCTTTGAGGGATAGATCCAATGCCCCTCCAAACCCTATCACTCACTTCAAATACTTTTTGAATGGTTTGCTGTGCCATTAAATTTCCTTCTCTTAAAACGCTTCTGGCGTATTGGTTTTCTACTTCAAACACACCTTTTTCTAATTGTTTTACGGCCATTAAAATGCCTTGCAATAGGTCAACAGGTTCAAATCCGGTAACTACAATAGGTATCTGGTATTTTTCTGCAACAGGATAGTACTCTTCCATACCCATAATGGTGCATACATGGCCTGCTGCAAGAAATGCATCTATTATATTTTCTTTGTCGCTAAGAATCGCTTCCATTGCTGGAGGAACCAATACATGTGATGCTAATATGCTGTAATTGGTAATTTCTTGTTGTGCTGCATGCACCACGCTTAATGCATTTGCTGGTGCAGTTGTTTCAAATCCTACAGCAAAAAAAACAACTTGTTTGTTGGGGTTTTGTTTGGCTAATTCAACCGCTTCGAGTGGAGAATATAAAATGCGAACATCTGCTCCAGAGGCCTTTGCTTCTAACAAACTTTTTTTGCTTCCTGGTACACGTAACATGTCGCCAAAAGAACATAAAATAACATTGGATTGTTCTGCTAACCAAACTGCTTCGTCAATCACGCTAACACTTGTAACGCAAACTGGGCATCCTGGTCCATGCACCATCGTGATGTTTTTTGGTAACATATCTAAAATGCCATTTTTAACCAAACTATGCGTTTGTCCACCACATATTTCCATTAGCGTCCATGGGCGCGTAGTGATTCTGTGGAGTTCTTTAACGTATTCTTGCGCTAGTTCTGGGTCTCTATATTCTGATAGAAATTTCATTGGAATATTTTATAAGGGAATTGAATCTGGTGCATCTAGTTCTTCTACTTCACCCATTTGTTTGAGGTAATTAAATGTGGCTTTTGCTTCTTCTTCATCTACAACATTAATGGCTACCCCCACATGTACTAATACATAGTTTCCTACTACCGCTTCTGGTACCATAAATAAATTTATTTCTTTTATAATACCACCAAAGGACACTTTTCCTTTTCTAAATGTTTCATCTAATTGTTCTGTAATGGCAATGATTTTTCCGGGAATGGCTAAGCACATATTTATTAATTTATGGGATGTAATAAGTTTTTTTCAAATGCAACTTGATGTACTTGGTAGTTTGATTGAATATTATACCAAGCCAATTGTCCAAACCCAATGCATTCGTCGTTAGGGCTTAGTTGTTGGTGAAAAAATAATTGTTTTTTATGTTGTAATAATTCAATAATAAAGTCAACTAGTAATGCATTTTGAAAGACGCCTCCACTAAAGGCCAATTGATTTATTTGGTAATAATTACTTGTGTTTGCTATTAATTTTGCAAGTGAAAAGAAAAACTTTTTTGCAATGAAATTAGCCGGTAAGTTTTTAGTGATATCAGCAGTAATTTCTACAAATAATGGTTGCCAGTCAAATATGCCATCATTGAATGGGATAGGGTAGTAACTATTATTTTTTTCATTTGATTTTCGTGCCAATGCTTCTAATTGCATGGCTGCTTCGCCTTCATAGGAACTAATAGAACATACACCCAATATACAAGCAACTGCATCTATTATTCTGCCCATACTGCTAGTGTAAATTGCGTTAGGTTGTTGTAATACTTGCAAATAGTATTGCCATTCTTTATCTGAAAATTGTTGTTTTATTAACAGGTATGCATTAGGAATAGTGTTTAATAAACTCAAGGCACTTAATCTAGGCTCTTTACTCATTTTGTTGGCTAGTAATTGAGGGAAATATCTTAGATGTGCAATACGTTTAATAGCTTGATTTTTGTATTCAAAAAATTCGCCTCCCCAAATATTTTGGTCGTCTCCAAAACCAGCGCCATCCCATATAAAACCCAATACTGGCAGTGGGTTCGTAAGTAAATTGTTTTCAGCCAACACCGCAGCAAAATGTGCTTCGTGGTGTTGAATTTCTGTTATGCTACAATTTTGTTTTAATGCTAGAGACTTGCCATGTTGTGATACCTGATATTTTGGATGTTTGTCAACTAATATATGTGTAGGTTTGAAATCTAAAAGCGTTGAAACTTGTTCTAAGCAGGCTAAATAACTCTCTTCTGATTCTACAGATGCTTGATCGCCTAAATATTGGCTAATAAAAATCAATTGATGGTGCGTTAATGCAAAAGCAGCTTTTAATTCAGCACCCATTGCAAGTGTTGCATCCTGAAAATTAGTAAAAGGTTTTGGGTAGTAATTGGGTGCAAGGCCTCTGCTTCTTCTTAATACAATTTTTTGATTACGAGCACTAAATTGTACTACGCTATCGTCTTGTGGTGCAACAATATCTCTGTTGAAGCTTAGTAAATAATCTGCAATATTATTCAGCCAATATAATGCTTGAATGTCTTGATATATAATGGGAGATCCACTTAAATTGGCACTTGTAGCAATTAATGGTTTATTAAATAATTGGGCAATTATTTGCAACATAGGTGTTGACGGGAGCATTGCGCCTATAGTGTCTAACCCTTTTGCTATTTGTGGCAAACAAATTTTATTTTCTGTATTTGCTTTTAGTTTACATAATACAATAGGGGCCGATTTGTCTTTCAAGGCTTTTATTTCAGTTGGAGATATGATGGTGTCTGCTTGCAACATCTCTAGGTCTGCATATAGTAATGCAAACGGTTTTGACTTTCTTCTTTTTCTATCTCTTAATATTTGTATACTAGATTCATTTGTTGCATCGCAAAGCAGTAAATATCCACCAACACCTTTAATAGCAAGTATTTTGCCTTGTTTAAGCAGACTTACACAATAGGGTAGATATTCATATTCAACACAAATTATTTCTTCGCCACCTTGGTTATACAGATGCATTTTAATGGCACAGTTTGGGCAACTATTGGTTTGGCTATGGTGTCTGCTATCTAATACATTATCATATTCTTGCAAACAACTTGGGCATTGTTTTAGTAATGCCATAGTTGTATTAATTCTGTCGTAAGGGGTATTTGTTTGAATGGAATACCTAGGGCCGCAATTTAAGCAGGTAGTAAACGGATACTGATACCTTGTGTTTGATACTGTATTAATTGTTTTTTTACAGTCATCGCAAATGCATAAATCGGGTGTGATTAATAAATTTACTTCTTGCGTGCTTGTGCTTTCTTTAATGTAAAAATTTTCTGCTACTGCTAAGGTTGAAATTGTAATAGAATGATTACTAATAATAGCATTTGGGGGTGGTTGCTGAATGATTTGCTGGTAAAAATTTTGAATACACGATTCGCTCCCTTTACATATAATTGTTAGGCCATCAGTTCCATTAGTTACCCATCCTGCTATATTTTCTGTAACTGCTAGTTTGTGAACATAAGGCCTGAAACCTACACCCTGTACCATTCCTGTGATATGTATTTGATAAACCGGCATGGCAGTGGCTTTAATTAAGCTATTGTAAGTACTTTGCTTTTTAGCCAATCATACCATAATTGCATACCCTCGCCACTGGTACAACTTAATTCAATAATTTCTAAAGCAGGATTCACTTTTCTTGCATATTCTTTTGCTTTTTCAACATTGAATTTTACATATGGAAGTAGGTCTGTTTTATTAATAATACAAAGGGTAGATGAGTGAAACATATCGGGATATTTCAATGGCTTGTCTTCTCCTTCTGTAACACTAATAACAACAGCTCTTTCTTTTTCTCCTAAATCAAACATGGCAGGACAAACTAAATTCCCAACATTTTCTATAAACAATATGGAGTCATTCGATAATTTCATCCCTTGTACAGCATGTAATACCATGTGTGCATCTAGGTGGCAACCCTTTCCTGTATTGATTTGTGTAACTTTTGTACCTGTTGCATGAATTCGGTCTGCATCATTGGCGGTTTGTTGGTCACCCTCAATTACAGCAAAATTAAGTTCAGCTTTTAAGTCTGTTAAAGTTCTTTCTAACAATGATGTTTTGCCAGAACCTGGTGAACTAACTAGGTTAATAGCTAATATGTTTTTTCCTTCAAAATAACCCCGATTGCGTTGTGCAAGTAAATTGTTTTCTAACAAAATATCTTGTTCAACATCAATAATATTTTTCTTTCCATTGTTTTGATGTGAAGCATGATGGTGATCATGTGAGTCATCATGGTGTTGGTGAGAAGTGGGTCCGCATCCGCAAGTGGCACACATACAAGTTAATTTAAATGGCTATTTAATCTGGAAGAACTAATGATTTTACTTTCAATTCTTTTCCGCTAATAATTTCTGCTAAATGGCTATTGCATTGGGGGCAACTATCGTACAATTGCAGCATGTTAAAATAGGTGCCACAATCAGAACAACGTGCCTTCCCTTCAATTCTGTTTATTTTTCTAGTTGCATTTTCCAAAATGGTTTGCTTGATGCCTTGTTTCCAAGCAAATTCAAACGAATCCATTTCAATGCTTGTTAAACAGCCAATATCAAGCTCAATTTCTTCTATTGCAATAGCTTCGTGTTTGGCTGCCTGTGCAGTTGCTAAATCCACAATACTCATTACAATAGATAATTCGTGCATATTGATAAATGGATTATGTTTTTAAGCCCTATTTCTTTTACGTTCACGTAAAATGTATATCACTGCAATTGTCATTACTCCTAATGTGATAATAGCATGTTGTGGCTCACTGAAATAGTGAATGATAGAATATCCATCAGTTTCACCATGTCCTGGATGTGCCCAAGTAGTTGCTGGTAAAATAAACGCTAATGCGCCGATTATTTTTTTCATAATGGGTGTTTTTATTTTTTGAATTTGTATTGCAATCTAACAAATGATAAATTTTAAAAACATGATTTAAATCATATATACAAGTGATAACAATCATAATTATTTTATTATTTCAAAACTAGATTGTGTGAGCTTTTTATCACTAAAACAACACAATCATGTTTAACGAGCTTGATCAAACCAAACAACCTACTTATTATGAAGAGGTAGAACGAAAAGGCTATAATCGTCGCGATTTTCTTCAGTTTGTAAGTATGATGACAGCTTTTATCGGTCTAGAAAATTCAGCCGTTGGCCAAGTGGCCAAAGCGCTAGAAACCAAACCAAGAGTGCCTGTTATATGGTTACACTTTCAGGAGTGTACCTGTTGCAGTGAAAGTTTTATTCGATCGTCTCACCCAATGGTAGCAGATATTCTGCTCGACAAAATTTCATTGGATTATACTGAAACGCTAATGGCTGCATCTGGATTCCAGGCAGAAGAGGCAATGCAGAATACCATGAAAAAATACAAAGGTGAGTACATTTTATGTGTTGAAGGAAGTGTGCCAATGGGAGCCGACGGTGTTTATTGTATGATTGGCGGAAAAACATCTTTACAAATTTTACAAGAAGCCGCAGAGAATGCCAAAGCTATTATTGCTTGGGGCAGTTGTGCTAGTAATGGATGTGTTCAAGCAGCCAAACCAAATCCTACAAAAGCAACACCCATTCATAAATTAATAAAAGGAAAACCTATTATAAAAGTTCCTGGCTGTCCTCCAATTGGAGAAGTGATGGCGGGTGTAATTGTTCACTTAGTTGCATTTGACAGAATTCCTGAATTAGATGCACTAGGCAGACCAAAAGCATTCTATAGTAAAAGAGTACACGATACTTGTTATCGCCGTCCTTTCTATGATGCAGGTTTGTATGTGGAAAGTTTTGATGATGAAAATGCTAAAAAAGGCTACTGCTTATACAAAGTGGGTTGTAAAGGACCTACTACTTATAATGCATGTGGTGTAATGAAATGGAATAACGGTACCAGCTTTCCTATTCAATCTGGCCATGGCTGTATTGGTTGTAGTGAAGAAAACTACTGGGATAACGGCCGCTTATACGAAAGAGCCTCTTCATTTGCTGGTTTTGGAATAGAAGCCAATGCTGATGATTTTGGAAAAGTGGCTTTGGGTGTTACTGGAGCTGCTTTAGCGGGCCATGCAGTAATGACCAATATCCGAAAGAAAAAATTAATTACCTCCTTAGAAGACGAAGGTAAACAAAGCGAACACGAACTTAAATCTTAATACTAACCTTATAATTTAGTTTATGAGTAAAAGAATTGTTGTTGACCCAATTACCAGAATTGAAGGTCACCTGCGCATAGAAGCAGATATAGAAAATGGTAAAATTAAAGATGCTTATAGTAGTGGTACAATGGTACGATTACTAGAAGAAATATTACAAGGCCGCGATCCAAGAGATGCTTGGGCATTTGTTGGCCGTGTTTGTGGCGTTTGTACTTCAACGCATTCACTCGCGTCGGTAAGATGCGTAGAAGATGCATTAGGTATTACCGTTCCACCAAATGCAGAACTAGTGCGTAATATCATGTTTTGTGCATTGTATATGCACGATCACGTAGTTCACTTTTATCACCTACATGCAATGGATTGGGTAGATGTAGTAGATGCATTAAAAGCAGATCCGAAAAAAACATCGGAACTAGCCCAAAGTATTTCGCACTGGCCAAAAAGTTCTCCAGGTTATTTTAGTGATGTGCAAACACGCATTAAAAAATTTGTTGCCAGTGGTCAATTAGGCATTTTTGCCAATGGCTATTGGGGGCATCCTGCATACAAGCTTCCATCTGAAGTAAATTTAATTGGTCTTGCACACTATTTAGAAGCACTAGAATGGCAAAAAGAAATTGTAAAAGTGCATGCTATTTTTGGAGGAAAAAATCCGCATCCTAATTATTTGGTAGGAGGGATGGCTTGCTCTATTGGTATAGACGATGTAAGTGGTATTAATGCTGAAAGGCTTGCTCTGGTTGAGCAATTGATGAAGCAAGGTAAAGAATTTATAGAGCAAGTATATATTCCAGATTTAATGGCCATTGCATCTTTCTATAAAGATTGGGGTGCTATTGGTGGTGGAATTGGAAACTATATGTCTTATGGCGATTTGCCAATTAATGGTTACAAAGATGCATCGTCTTATAAGTTTCCAGCAGGTGCCATTTTAAATAAAGACATAAGCAAATTGCACGAAGTTGATTTAAGAAAAGACGACGAAGTGCAAGAGTTTATTACCAATTCTTGGTATGAATACAAAGGAGGAAATGCGCAAGGTTTGCATCCATGGAAAGGAGAAACTAGTATTAAATACACAGGTCCTAAACCACCATTCGCAAATTTAAATACCAAAGAAAAATATAGTTATTTAAAAACACCACGTTGGAAAGGAAATGCTATGGAAGTAGGTCCTCTGGCACGTGTATTGGTGGGCTACGCAAGTGGTAAACCAGAATACAAAGAAGTGGTTGATAAAGCATTGAAAGATTTGAATATTCCAGTGACTGCATTGTTTTCAACACTTGGCAGAACTGCAGCCCGTGGATTAGAAAGTGTATTGGTTGCACAATGGGGTTTAGAGTTTTATGATAAATTAATTGCCAATATTAAAAATGGCGATACACGTATGGCTGATACTACAAAATTTGATCCTGAAACTTGGCCAAAACACGCAGTGGGCGTGGGTCATGCCGAAGCTCCAAGAGGCGCATTGGCACACTGGATTAATATTGACGATAAAAAAATTGCTAACTATCAATTGGTAGTTCCAACAACATGGAATGCATCGCCAAGAGATGGTAAGGGTCAATTATCGGCATATGAATCATCCTTGGTGGGAACGCCAGTAGCAAATGAACAACAGCCACTGGAAATATTGCGTACCATTCACAGTTTTGATCCGTGCATGGCATGTAGTGTTCACTTATACGACGAAGATGGTAACACCATTAGTCGAGTAAGTGTGCTAGGTGATTAAGAATCCTGATTTATCAAATAAAAAATTAACGGATGAAAACTAAATACCTTCATGTTCACCGTCTACGTCGGGTGTATGTTTGGGAACTGCCTGTGCGCTATTATCATTGGTTAAATGCATTGGCAATAATTGCCCTTATTATTACTGGATTTTTAATTGCATCCCCGCTTGCTTTACAAAGTAGAGAAGAAGCTACCATGCGATTTACAATGGGATGGGTTCGCGTGATACATTTTATTGCAGCCTATATTTTCTTCTTTAATTTCTTGTTTCGTTTGTATTGGGGATTTGTTGGAAATAAATATGCTAGCTGGCGCCAATTTATTCCAACTTCCAAAAAGTTCATCAAAGAAATGTGGACAGTTTTTAAAATTGATATTTTAATGTTGCGTGGCAAAGAACATATTAGTGTTGGACACAACGCAATGGCTGGGTTCATTTATTTTCTTACATTTTGGGCTTTTTTAGTACAATGTTTAACAGGATTTGGTTTATATGCTGCCATGGGAACTTGGTGGTTGCCAAAAATGTTTGCTTGGGTGCCGCCAGTTTTTGGTGGAGATATTTTAACTAGGCAGATTCACCATTGGTCTATGTGGTTCTTTATTTTATTTGCGGTGATTCATGTTTACTTAGTATTCTATCACGATTATATTGAAGGCAGGGGAGAAATTAGCAGTATGGGTGGTGGATGGAAATTTATTGAAGAAGAAGTTTTTCAAGACGAAGAACACCATACCCCTAATAAACCAACCAATTAAAATATGAAGCAAAGAAACCCAAAAATTTTAATTCTTGGTATTGGTAATTATTTAATGGGAGACGAAGGTGTGGGCGTTCATGCAGCGAATCGTTTGCAAGAAATGGATTTGCCCATTGCGTTTGAAGTAGTAGATGGTGGTACAGGGGGATTTCATTTATTGGAGTACTTTGAAAAGCACGAGCATGTTATTTTAATTGACGCTACTTTAGATAAAAATGAATTAGGCACCATTAGATTAATAAAGCCTCGATTTGCTACAGATTTCCCTCGTGCAATGAGTACCCATGATATTGGTTTGCGAGACATGGTAAGTGCTTTGCAGATTATGGATAAGATGCCCAATATTCATTTGTTTGTAGTGAGTATAGAAAGCATTCAACAGCAAGGAATAAAGTTAACGGCACCTATAGAAGCAACCATGCCTATATTATTAAACAAAATAATGGAGCTTGCAAATCAATTGCAACAAGCACAATCGGCGGTATTAATTTAATTGGGATTTTTCGATGGTTTACAATGCAGCTTGATTGTTTCGAGCTGCATTTATTTTGAAAATAGTTCGTTAAATTATCTTAACTTCAAAAGATTAATTTTTGACTGTCAAATTATAGAATGTTTTATGCTTAATAAACATCCCATATCTGAATTGCCAGCGTTGACTAACCCATACTCATTAAAAACGCTAGTTGAAAATAGAACGATTTATAATTTAAATCACTGCGAACTTAATTTATTTGAAACCTATCAACAGTCAGAAAAAGTGGCACTGCAGTTTAATGATTTAGTAGTTACTAGTATGCTTAGAGGCAAAAAAGTAATGCATTTGTTTGATCAACCTGGGTTTGATTATTTACCTGGAGAATCAGTTATAGTGCCAGCATATGTTACAATGAATATTGATTTTCCTGAAGCTAGTATGCAAAGCCCAACGCAGTGTTTGGCTTTGGCTATTGATAATAAAAAAATCATTGACACACTTGCTTTTTTAAATGAAAAATATCCAAAACAAGGGCGTGGAAATTTTTGGAATTTAGACGAGCGTAATTTTTTCTTTTATAATAATGCCGAATTAGCCCATACCATTCACAAACTAATTAATATTTGCAAAAGCAATTCAATTACTAAAGATGTGTTAGCCGATTTGGCTTTGCAGGAATTATTGATTCATATTGCGCAGTGTCAAAATCTAAAAGAAATTAATGACGGAGATTTAAATGAATCAAATCCTCATTTGTCTTATATCATTAATTTTATCAGACAACATTTAACCGATAAATTGTATTTACAAATGTTGGCTAAAATGGCTAGCACTAGTACGGCCTCTTTGTATCGTTTGTTTAAAAGAGAATTAGGGATTAGCCCTATTGAATTTATTTTATTAGAAAGAATTAAGTTAGCCAAACGGCTATTAAAGGATCCGCGTATTTACGTGAAGAATGTATCTTTTGAAGTTGGATTTGAAGATTGCAATTATTTTATTCGTGCATTTAAACACTACGAAGGAATTACACCCAAGCAGTACCAGCAATTAAATAATAGAAATTAAGGCTACTAATTATTCTGCATAACGCAAGGGAACTAAATCGAATAATTCATCTTCAGTAAACATTCGTGATTGAATAATAAATCTTAGGCCTAAAGGAATTTCCAGCGAAAAGCTTGCGCCTCTGCCACTAGTGATGTCTATATGAATATGCGTGTATTGCCAGTATTCAAATTGGTCTTTACTCATCCAAAAGTCGCAATCAGCAATACTTCCTAAGCAAACGTCAGCAGCGCCAAGTATAAAACCTCCTTTTTCAAAACACATGGGTTGCGATCCATCGCAGCAACCGCCACTTTGGTGAAACATAAGTTCTCCAAATTTGTGTTTTAATTGCGCAATCACTTCCATTGCAGCCATGCTTACACTTATTCTAGCTATCATAAATTGAGTATTCATAAAAATACCGATAAGCGCAAAACTTATCGGCATTTATTTTTTTTAAACATATTATTATTTACTAAAAGAAACCAAGTTTTTTCTTGTCGTAAGAAATTAGCATGTTTTTTGTTTGGCGATAATAGCCTAACATCATTTTGTGATTTTCTCTACCAAATCCAGATTTTTTATATCCGCCAAAAGGAGCGTGTGCTGGATATGCATGATAACAGTTTACCCAAACACGTCCTGCTTGAATGGCACGTGGTACTTGGTAGATTTCATGTGCATCCCTTGTCCAAACACCCGCGCCTAAGCCATACAAAGTATCGTTGGCAATTGCAATGGCTTCTTCGGTTGTTTTAAAAGTAGTTACACATACTACAGGTCCAAAAATTTCTTCTTGAAAAATGCGCATTTTATTGTGGCCTTTAAATAGTGTTGGTTGAATATAATATCCACCAGCTAAATCTCCTTCCAATTTTGCAACGTCACCACCAGTAAGCAATTCAGCGCCTTCTTCAATACCTAGTTTTAAATAGGATTGTATTTTTTCGTATTGGTCGTTTGAAGCTTGTGCACCCATCATAGTACTGCTATCTAAAGGATTGCCCATTTTAATGGCTTTTGTTCTTTCAATAACACGTGTCATGAATTTTTCATAGATACTTTCATGAACTAGAATTCTAGACGGACAGGTACAAACTTCGCCTTGATTTACGGCAAACAATACAGCACCTTCAATGGCTTTATCAAAGAAATCATCATCGGCATCTGCAATTGATGGAAAGAAAATATTTGGAGATTTTCCGCCTAATTCCATTGTTACAGGAATTAGATTTTCAGAAGCATACTGCATAATCAATCTACCGGTAGTTGTTTCGCCTGTAAATGAAACTTTTGAAATACGAGAAGATTGCGCTAATGGCTTTCCTGCTTCTGGTCCGAATCCTGTTACAATATTTATTACACCAGCTGGAACAATGTCTTTAATTAGTTCCATTAAACACATAATAGAAGTGGGTGTTTGTTCTGCAGGTTTTACAACTGCGCAACAACCAGCAGCAAGTGCTGGTGCTATTTTCCAAACAGCCATTAATAATGGAAAATTCCATGGAATAATTTGCGCTACTACTCCTAATGGCTCGTGTAAACAAATGCTTACGGTGTTTTCGTCGTGTTCAGAAATTGAACCTTCTTCTGCTCTAATAACACCAGCAAAATATCTGAAATGGTCAATACAAAGCGGTAAATCTACATTGACTGATTCGCGAATGGGTTTACCATTATCAATCGTTTCTACGGTTGCCAAATAGTTTAAATTGGCTTCCATTGTATCTGCAATTTTGTTTAAAATTCCTGCTCGGTAGGCTGCTGAAGTTTTGCTCCAGGTTTTAAAAGCAATATGGGCTGCATCTAATGCTAACTCTATATCTGCTTTGCCCGAACGTGCGGCTTTAGTGAAAACTTTTCCGTCAATAGGACTAGTATTTTCAAAATACTCACCAGAAACAGGTGGTACAAATTGCCCACCAATGAAATTGTTGTAGTGGGGCTTGAATTGTGGTGTAGGCGTTGGCATATCGTTAGTTTTATTTTACAATACAACAATACTTATTAAAAAAGGCTAGAAATAGCATTATTCAATCAAATGGTAGCACCAACAATTGGGCTAAAATTTAGCCGATTAATTACATGCTTTTATAAAGCCAGTTTTTTTTACGTCCATAATTTGTAGTTTTGCGGCTATTAAAAATGTATGCGTCTCATGAGTCAGCCCAAATTGGTACTTTTTGTATGTTCATTATTTATGGGGTTGCTATTGTTGGCACAAGCGCCAAAAAACTTTCCAATTCCTACAGGGAATCCTAACCAATTGTTTTTTTTACAACGAACAGCAAATATCAATACGCTTATATATGAATTGAATATAAAGAATGGTGAATTGGTAGTTGAAGAGCCTGTTCATGTTTTTTGGATTCGTTATACGGAAGGTGGCGTTCATGAAGAACTTAATTATATCCAAAGAAATTTTGCTTATGGAATAAAGTCGAAAGCTGTTTCCAAAGACAGTTATGAATTGCATTTTGTATCGTACAAGAAAAAAATATTATACCTAAAAAAATCCGTTGACAATAAATTCCATATTTATACCGGCATAAATTCAAAGGAAATGGTCTTACACCAAATTTATGTAAAAGTCAATGGTGGTGCATTTTGGACACCTAATATTGAGTATGTAGAATTTAAAGGAGTTGACCCCACTACAGGCGTAGAAGTGGTTGAAAGAATGAAGATATAATTTGCATTTAATTGTTTGAAACTAGATAACTTAGTACAAACATTTATAAAATGCCTACTTCCTTCAAACAATTTTTTGTCTTTTTATTTTTAGTCTTTTCTATTACTGCCATTGCGCAGCCGTCTCGATTTAGCACCAGACTTTATACAACAAGCACTGGCGATACTTTGCGCTATAGACAGGCCAACCCCGATAATGCTAGCGGTAAAAAATATCCTTTAATTATTTTCTTACACGGTTCTGGTGAGCGAGGTAATGATAACGAAGCACAGTTGAAATGGGGTGTGATGAATTTTGTATCGGATCAAATGATGCTTAATCATCCTGCATTTATTATAGCACCACAGTGTCCTATTAATAATGGTTGGTCTAATTTTACCCGCCCTAAAAATACGGCTGATTCACGCATGAATGCTGAGCCTTTAAAGCCAATGACCTTGGTTTTAGCGCTAATTCAAGACCTTATAAAAAAACAACAAATTGATACCAATCGCATCTATATAACGGGCTTGTCTATGGGTGGATTTGGCGTTTATGATGCCATCATGCGTAATCCGCATTTATTTGCAGCTGCAGTTCCTGTATGCGGTGGAGGAGATATTAGCCTTGCACCTACAATTGCACACCTGCCTATATGGATTTTTCATGGAGCAAATGATCCTACTGTTAGTCCTGCTTATTCGGTTGACATGTTGAATGCATTAACTAAAGCTGGAGCGCACCCTGGTATCACTTTTTACCCAGGAGTGGGGCATCTTTCATGGCTAGGGGCTTATGCAGATCCAGTTATGATTGAATGGTTGTTCAGCCAACATAAATAGTTTTTTATTGCTTTAATGCCCCTACTTAGGGGCATTTTTATGCAAACATGACAGTGCATGACGCATAAGGGCAATTGTTTAACTACTTTTAAAACTCGATTATTTGCCATCATAAAAAAATTAACGAATGCAAGCTATTCTTGGAATTTTCTTTCATTTTATTGGAGGCTTTGCCTCTGGTAGCTTTTATATGCCTTATAAAAAAGTAAAAGGTTGGGCTTGGGAAAGCTATTGGATTGTAGGTGGAATCTTTTCTTGGTTAATTGTTCCGCCATTGGCTGCGTATTTAACTATTCCTGGTTTCACAGAAATTATTAAACAAACTAGTGTTTCATCTTTAGGCATTACCTACTTTTTTGGTGTGCTTTGGGGCATTGGCGGATTAACTTATGGATTAGGCGTTCGCTACTTGGGCGTTTCATTAGGCAGTAGCATTATACTGGGTTTGTGTATGGTATTTGGTGCTATTATTCCTTCTATTTATTATGATATTTTTCCTAAAGTAGACAAAGACACTTTCTCTATGTTGGTTTCGGCTAAATGGGGTATTACTGTTTTGTCTGGATTGGCATTATGTGTGGTAGGAATTATTGTTGCTGGAAAAGCAGGCATGATGAAAGAAAAACAACTTTCTCAATCAACAGCTACAGACCCTCACGGGATGGAAATAAAATCTGAATATAAATTTGGATTGGGCATGTTTGTGGCCATTGTGTCTGGTGTATTAAGTGCGTGTTTTAATTTTGGATTAGAAGC
>CAIKZP010000134.1 GCA_903831935.1 uncultured Bacteroidota bacterium
GTTACAACAATTTATAAATGGCTTCTCAGCCTAGAAATAATTATTAGAATAAAATATCTCATGACTGAAATGCATAATCACAGGGTTGAGGGTTCAAGTCCCTCTTTCACCACCACTTTCAAGGACTTTGAAGTCCAATGAAGTACAAAAAACCCGCTTAAATAGCGGGTTTTTTGTTGCGTTTTTTAAAAGCGTTTTCAATCGTTGAATTGAAGCGTGTAGGTAATTTCAAACTAACCCGCATCAATAATATAGTTATAAATTGAATCTTCAACTAGATGAGTCATTTGAAATTTAACTTTAACAACTGAGACAGTTTTTCCATTATCCGCGGGCATGGTCGTTTGTTCGAAAGATTCTGGAATAGGTTTAATGTCACCCATATAGTAAAACTCGGCTCCCTCATCATTACTTTTCTTAATAAAAAGGGGGATTCGTAAATTTACTCCTACTTCAATTGTTTTCACATCTGGGCTATTTAATGTTCTCTTGGACTTAGACATCCATGCAAATTGCTCATTAGAAATAAAATGGTCTTCGTACTTGGTTGAATTTGAAATAGCATTTTCTTTGTGATAATTAACAATGAAATCAATCACAGTAAGGTAATTTTTAGTTTTAACCTTTCGCAAACCCCGACCTAATTGTTGGATAAAAACTATTGCTGATTGCGTAGGTCTTAGCATAATCAACTGGTTCACCTTAGGAATATCAATACCTTCATTGAATATATCAACAGTGAAAATGTAATCTAATCTTTTATCATCACCAAAATCTGCCTCTAGTTTATTAATGGCATCGTTCCTGTCAGCCTCACTGCTACTGCCATCTAGCGCAATTGTTTTAAATCCACGTTGGTTAAATCCGTCTGAAAGTACTTTGCATTCCTTTACTGTTGAACAAAAAATCAAACCTCTAACAACAGCATTATCACATCCATATAAATTAGCTTTTTCAATGATATGTTTAATCCGCTCATCAGAAGTTAATATAGAAAAATCTTCATTTTCATTTAATAACTCGCCGTTAACAGAGATGTCTGTTATCCCGTAATAATGAAAGGGGCTAAGCATATCTTCATCGAGAGCCTTATGAAGACGGATTTCATATGCAATATTGTGGTCAAAGAGGCTAAAAATATCTAAGCCATCAGTTCTTTCAGGAGTAGCTGTCATTCCCAACAGAAATTTCGGAGTGAAGTGATTGAGAATGTTCTGATACGAATCAGCACCAGCATGGTGAGATTCATCAATAACAATGTAGTCAAAATGTTTTTTATCAAACTGACTCAAATGCTCTGGTCTTGAAATCGTTTGAATCGTAGAGAAAATAAAGTCTTTATCGAGCTCGCGTTTACTCCCAGAATACATTCCCATTGTCTTAGTATCATGGAAGATAGATTTAAAGGTATTGAGAGCTTTTTCAGCAATATTAGTACGGTGAACAATAAATAAGAATTTGCTTGGATTAAATTTTTTAACATCAAACGCAGATAAGTAAGTTTTCCCTGTTCCCGTCGCAGAAATCAGCAATGCTTTATTTTTTCCTTGTAAACGCAACTCCTCAATATTTCGCAGGGCATCTCTCTGCATACTATTTGGCGTGGGTTCATCCTCTGCTGAATGAAGAAATTGTTCGACATTTGTCAGATAATTTTCATACTGTTTTTTATATATTTCTTCGTATTTGCTAAGATATTTCTCGTCTACATTGATTGCATTTTTAAATTCAGATTCAAAAATTTTTAAGGCACTATGGATAATATTACTTTCATAGGTAGCTGATATTTTCAAATTCCATTCTTTATTAGAAGATAAAGCGCTGGCGGTTAAATTGCTACTCCCAATAATTAAGTTATAAAGCTCCCCTTTTCTAAATAAATAACCTTTAGCGTGAAAATTGGTATCGATAGCAACTTTTAATTTTATATTTGTTAATTTCAGTAATCTTTTCAAAGCCTCTGGTTGCGTAAAATTAAGATATTGAGAAACCAATACTGTGCCTTGTATCCCACGTTTTTCTAAATCGATTAGCGTATTTATAAGAGCGGCAATTCCACTTGTAGTTACAAATGCCACTGAAAAACAAAACATATCGCATGAATTTAATTCATGGATAATCGTTCCAAGTATCCTTTTTCCCTCAACTTTATCATTCACCAAAAATTGGGGTAAATACTTCTTATTTGAAGGGATGCTATAGTCAATGAAGCCTGTTTGGAGATTTTCTTTCAAAGCATCATATAAGGGATTGGCATTCATAATATTCAGGCTCTGAGTTTTTTAACTATTGGGATATCTGCATCAGCCCAATCCAATGAGCTTAATTCTGTATTTAATAACCATTTAAATTCAACATGTTCTTTGAGAATAAAATCATCACTTTTACATATACAAATAAAGCTATACATCGTTATTTTAAAATCTGGATATTCATAGAAAACTGTAAGAAACTCTTTCTGAATTTCAATATTCATTTCTAACTCTTCTTTAATTTCTCTTAACAGAGCATCTTCTTTTGTTTCTCCATCTTCAATCTTACCCCCCGGAAATTCAAATTTTAGAGATAGATAATCAAATTTATGTTTACCTCGTCTAACGCATAAAATCTTATCCTCTTGGTAAATAACTCCAGCCACGACCTCAATATGTTTCATAGTAATATTTTGATTAAAGTGTATATAAACTTATTTGATTATAGTTCCTATTTTAGATATTAGTCGGAGCTATAAGCGCAGAAAAGTATTAATATAAACATTGGCGCTACCTACAATTGAAATTGCAATTTTTTTAAAACGACACAACCCCCTTTGAAACTCACCCAAATACAAACCACTGCTGAAGACCACCGCATTGCTAAGCTTGCGGCCTTTGCCATTGCTTTACACATGGTTGAGGCGGTTATTCCATCGCCCTTGCCTGGGGTTAAACCGGGGGTGGCTAATA
>CAIKZP010000135.1 GCA_903831935.1 uncultured Bacteroidota bacterium
CAAAAAAAACAACTGTTCCTGTAAGAGATTATTTTGGTACCAATGGGTTCGAATGGTCGTTTTTAAAAAGTAATGGTAATGTTATTAATGAACCTGTAATGCAATTGGCAAAAGCTTTTTCGGGGTTTAGACACTATCTCGATTGGGATAGGCTCGAAAAAAAACCAGGCGCATATACTTTTCAACCTATGGCAGATGGGGGTTGGTATTTAGACCTATTGTACCAGCAATTAAAGCAAGCAAATATTACTGTTTTAGCATGCTTAAAAACCATCCCAAAATGGATGGAGAACACTTATCCTGCTGCGCAACGAAATAATGAAAATGCTCCTGTAAAATTTGGCAGCAATTTAAGTTTACCGCAATCGTATTTAGATCAAGCTAAAATGGCATTTCAGTTTGCTGCACGTTATGGTTCAAATAAAAAAGTACCAAGCAATCTTTTACATGTAAATGCTAGTGCGCGTTGGACAGGAGATCAAATTAATACCATTAAAATTGGCCTAGATCTGGTAAAATATATAGAATGTAATAATGAACAAGATAGGTGGTGGAAGGGGCGTGATGCTTATCAAACAGGCCGAGAATATGCGGCAAATTTATCGGCATTTTATGATGGCCATAAAAACACTATGGGGCCTGGTGTGGGTGTAAAAAATGCAGATCCAAATATGCAAGTACTACACTGTGGAACCGCCTCAAATAATACCGATTATTTACGCGGAATGATTGATTGGTGTATTGAATTTAGGGGGTACTTGCCCAATGGCTCCGTTAATTTTTGTTGGGATATCATTAATGTTCATTTCTATTCAAACGATTCTAAAATTTCTCAAAATGGAAATGCTACAAGGGGTATCGCTCCTGAATTAGGCGGCCTATTTGAAGCCGCTGATTTGTTTATAAAAACTGCACACCAGTATTGCAACGATATGCCTGTTTGGCTCACCGAAATTGGCTATGATACAAAAGCTTATCATAGCACACAACAGGCTATTTCCATTGGAAAAAAATCTCCCGAACAAACACAAGCAGATTGGATTTTAAGAACGAGTTTGTTAGCGGCACGCGCAGGTTTAAGTCGATTGTTTTATTATGAAATGTTCGATGATAATTCAGAGGGTGGTCAATATGGGTCGAGCGGATTTTTAAATAATGATAAAAAAACTAGAAAGCCTGCAGGAGATTTTTCAATGCAGTTCATTGAAAAATTTGGGAACTATCAATTTAAAGAAAATTTGCACCATCAACCTGAAATAGACCGGTATGAATGGAATGGGCAATCGATGTATGCTATGTGGATGCCAACCGAAAAAGGGGCTACAATGCAGTTTGATTGGAAATTACCCAAAACTAATTCAGCCACCATTTATACCCCAATAGCAGGTTCTGATTTTATGCAATCTATTAAGGTTCAATCTATATTAGAAAAGTTTCCAATAAAAGTTTCTGAAACCCCTATTTTTATTGTACCAGATAAGAACTAATTATCTAGCATGGTTAAACTAATATTGAAAAAAAACATCCAAGAATAAATCAATTGTTATGCGCCTAAAAAGAATGTTTAAAACAATTACTATAGGATCTTTGCTAACAGTCATTTTTGCATTTACAACAACTAGCCCATTCAATTCTCGCACAAGTATTCGACTCCCTTATAAAAAAGCAGGATTAACAGCCCAACAAGCTGCAGCACATTTGTTGAACCGATTTAGTTTTGGTGCAAAGCCAGGTGAAGTTGATGCAGTGGTAGCACAAGGGTTAGAAAATTGGTTAGAAGCACAGTTGAAAGGTAAAGAAGTAGACAACGAATTAACTACGCACTTACAATTTATGGATGCTTTGTTGTTAAGCAATGAAACAATAGCCAATACCTATTTAACTCCAGGACAAATTTTTAGACTAGCCATCAAGCATAAATTAATTGATAAGGATTCTGCAAAATCATTAGAACGCAAAGAATATCGTGCGCAGTTAAAAGAAATTATGGATCAAGAAGGGTTAAAACCTTTTCAGGAATTACAAACACAATTAATCAATCAAAAAATTCTTCGAGCAGCGTATAGTAATAACCAATTGCACGAAGTACTCACTGATTTTTGGTTCAATCATTTTAATGTATCACTCACTAAACCACAGTGCCAACAATTTATTTTACCATATGAAAGAGATGCTATTCGACCTTTTGTTACCGATGATTTTAAACAAATGGTTTTAGCAACAGCCAAGCATCCTGCTATGTTAGAATATTTAGACAATGCATCAAGTGTTAGCGAAAACAATTTGTTGTCTCAAAGTCCGGCTCGAGCGGCATTGCAAAAAAGATTCGAAAAACCATTGAACGATCGATTGGCAGATACAAATAAACCAGGAAATGCTTTTTTAAAACAAGCAGTAGCTGCTAAAAAAACGCAAGGCCTCAACGAAAATTATGCACGTGAAGTAATGGAATTGCATACACTTGGTGTTGATGGTGGTTATACACAAACAGATGTAACAGCAGTAGCCAAAGCCTTAACTGGATGGGCTGTTATGCCTTTATTAAATGATGCGCCTGGCAGAAAATTGATTGAAAAAATAGGAAAGGATAATATGGAAAAAAGAGGATTTGTTTATCAAGGCGATTTTATGTTTCGTGCAGACAAACACGATGAATCAGCCAAACAAATTCTTGGAAAAACATTTGCTGAAAATGGCGGTTATTATGAAGGAATGAAAGTGTTAGAAATGTTAAGTAATCATCCTTCCACTGCAAAATTTATTTGTAAAAAATTAGCCATTCGATTTGTGAGCGATCATCCTTCAGATGCATTGGTACAAGAAATGGCTACTAGTTTTTTAAAGCACAATGGCAATATTAAAGAAGTGCTAATAACCATGGTAAATAGTATTGAGTTTTGGAAAGATGATGCCTTGCGCGAAAAAATTAAATCGCCTTTTGAATTAGCCATTAGTGCTATAAGGGCTACTAATGCAACAGTTAAACAACCATTACAAATTTTTAATTGGTGTACTAAAATGGGGCAACGATTTTATTTTTATCAAGCACCAACAGGGTTTCCAGACAAAGGCGACTATTGGATTAATACAGGAGCATTATTAAATAGAATGAATTTTGGGCTAGCATTTGCCACTGGAAAAATTCCTGGGGTAACAGTTGATTTACTAGCGCTCAATGCAAATCATGAACCTGAAAGTATTGAAGAAGCATTGCGTATTTATAGTCATTTGTTATTGCCAGAAAGAAACCAATCTGAAAATATCAAACGCTTATCTGCACTTGTGCGCGACGAAAACATGGCAAATAAAATTGCCGATGCAACAAGCAAATTGCCACAGCCGGAATTAGTGCCTGAAACTGAAATGATGCAGTCAACGCCTTCTTTAAAAAGAAATTTGAATGCTGGAATGCGCAAACAGAATCAAACGATGGCCCTAACTACAGGAAACAATTCAACTGTATCGCAGGTTACAGGAGTAATTATTGGGTCACCTGAATTTCAAAGAAAATAAAATATTGAATATGATAGAACGCCGCGCTTTTATGAAATCGGGTGCATTGGCTTTATTTGCTTCAGGTTTTGGAGGCCTTCCTTCCTTTATTGCCCAAGCAGCAAATAGCAATAAAATCATACAACCCTATAAAAAAAATAAAACCCTTGTTTGTATTTTTCAGCGAGGTGCCATGGATGGTTTAATGACGGTAAGTCCTTATGCCGATGCTAATTTAAAAACACTTCGCCCTAGTTTATACATGAGCCCTTCCGAAAAAGAAGGGGGTTTAATTGACTTAGATGGCCAATTTGGATTGCATCCTGCAATGGCAGCATTGTCGGGTTATTTTACCGATAAACGAATGGCTATTGTGCATGGAGTTGGAAGCCCCAATAATACGCGTAGTCATTTTGATGCACAAGATTATATGGAAGCTGGAACACCTTATAATAAAGGAACTGCCAGCGGTTGGTTAAATAGAGCTGTTGGATTAATGGGGCACGATGCAAGTCCATTTAGGGCAGTAAGTTTAACCAATTCTTTGCCTAGGAGTTTGTATGGCAATAATGAAGCGCTTGCCATTAATAACCTTCAAGATTTTGCAATACAAGCAAGAAATACACCCATTGCAATGAATTCAGCTTCAAAATCATTTGAGCAATTATATGATCAAACATCTAGTAGCTTACTAAACAAAACGGGTAAAGAAAGTTTCGATGCGCTCAAAATGCTCAACATTAATACCTTAAAAAATTACCAACCAGCCAAAGACATAGTTTATCCTGCAACAGCTCTTGGAAATTCCTTAAAACAAATAGCTGTTTTAATAAAAATGAATTTGGGTTTAGAAGTAGCTTTTGCAGAAAGTGGTGGTTGGGATACACACGTAAACCAAGGAACCACAAATGGTGCTTTAGCCAGAAACCTGAAAGATTTTAGTGATTCTATTGCAGCTTTTTGGAAAGACTTATCTGCCTATCAAGACGATGTAACTGTAATGACCATGACCGAATTTGGACGCACTGCACACCAAAATGGCACTGGTGGAACAGACCATGGCAGGGCTAGTTGTTTGTTTGTTTTAGGCAATGATGTACAAGGTGGCAAAGTGTATCAAAACTTAAAATCCCTAGCCAAAGAAAACCTTGAAGACGGACGGGATTTGCCAGTTAGTACCGATTTTAGAGCGGTATTTAGCGCTGTAGCCAATTGTCATTTAAGTATCAATGATAATAAAATTTTATTCCCAGAATGGTCGGGCAATTCGCTTAATTTAATGAAGGGCTAAGCTTGCTATTGTTTTGACTCACTATATTTGCTGTCTAAATTAATAGGGATGTCGTATTTATTTACCATGGATAGCTTGGTTAGTTTTTTGGTTTTAGTGGTATTAGAAATTGTATTAGGAATTGATAATGTAATTTTTGTTTCCATCATTTTAAATCGATTACCAAACAAAGACCAAAAAAAAGGAAGATTTACTTGGATGGTTACGGGTATGGTAATGCGCTCTATTTTATTGTTTGGCTTAACCTGGTTACTTGCGCAAAAAGGCAAATCTGTTATTACTGTTTTTGAAAAAAGTTTCGACCTCTCAAGCTTGGTGATGTTGGCAGGGGGGCTTTTTTTAATTTACAAAACAGTGAAAGAAATTCACGAAAAATTAGAAGGAGATGCAGATATTGAAGCAGGAATTGTTTCTAAACCATTGTCGTTTTCTAATGCGGTATTTCAAATTATTTTGATTGATATGGTGTTTAGTTTTGATAGTATTATTACAGCAGGAGGCACCGCCAAGCATATTGAAATAATGATTGCAGCCGTAGTGATAGCAATGATTATTATGTTTTTATTTAGTCCGGCTATTTCATCCTTTATACACAAGCATCCTACCTTAAAAATGCTAGCACTTTCATTTTTAGTGATGATAGGATTTGTATTACTAGTAGAAGGCTGGAATAGCGAACAATTACACGATATGCAATTAAAAAATTACGTGTATTTCGCTATGGCATTCTCTTTTGCTGTAGAATTAATGAACATGAAAGAACGCAAGAAAAAAAGGAAGCCCGTAGAGTTGCACGAGCCAAAACTATAGTCTTCCATTTTTAATTTCTTCTACAACACCCGGATCTAATAGCGTTGAAATATCGCCAACACTATCCAATTCGCCTTCAGCAATTTTGCGTAAAATTCTGCGCATAATTTTACCGCTTCTGGTTTTTGGCAGTCCAGTTACAAATTGAATTTTATCGGGTTTGGCTATGGCACCTATAATTCGTGTAATGGTTTGTAAAATATCTTTTCTTACAAGTTCTCCTGTGCCATGCGTGTCTTGTCCGTGCGATCCTTGATAAATAACAAAAGCATAAATACCTTGTCCTTTCACATCGTGCGGATAGCCTACTACTGCGCTTTCTACCACACCAGCGTGCATATTAATGGCATTCTCTAATTCTGCTGTACCAATACGGTGGCCACTTACATTCAATACATCATCAACCCTTCCTGTGATTCTATAAAAACCATTTTTATCTCTTAGTGCGCCATCGCCAGTAAAATATAAATTAGGATAGGTTGCAAAATAATTTGTTCTGCACCTTTCATGGTCTCCATAAGTGGTTCTTAAAATACCAGGCCAAGGCGATTTAATACATAGGTTACCAGAAACAGTTTCATCGCCTTGTGCAATTACTTCTTTTCCATTTTCATCAACTAATAACATTTCTAATCCTGGCATTGGAAGTGTTGCCCAACTAGGAACTGCTGGTGTAATGCCTGCAAGGTTACTAATTAAACATCCACCTGTTTCTGTTTGCCACCAAGTGTCAACAACTGGGCAATTGTTTTTACCAACGTGTTCGCTATACCAATGCCAAGCTTCTTCGTTGATAGGTTCTCCAACGGTTCCTAATATTTTTAAAGAGGAAAGATTTTTTCCTTGCAATGGTCCTAAACCAAAACCCATTAAACTTCTAATGGCAGTAGGAGCAGTGTATAAAATATTTACTTTGAATTTGTCTACAATATCCCAGAACCTACTAGCATCTGGAAAGGTGGGAACCCCTTCAAAAATAAGGGTTGTAGCACCTGCACTTAAAGGTCCGTAAACAATATAACTATGCCCGGTAATCCAACCAATATCTGCGGTGCAAAAATGGATATCGCCAGTTTTATATTGAAATACATTTACAAAAGTATAGTTGGTATACACCATGTATCCGCCACAAGTATGTACTACACCTTTTGGTTTTCCGGTTGAACCAGAAGTATATAAAATAAACAAAGGATCTTCTGCATCCATTATTTCTGCAGGAAAATCATGCAGCCCCATTGTTTCCACTTTTTTAATTTCATCTTCCCACCAAACATCTCTACCCTTAATCATTGAAACAGGCGTTCTAGTACGCGTGCAAACAATTACTTTTTTAACCGTTCTATTACCAATAAGTGCGTCGTCAATAACTGATTTTAAAGGAATGTCTTTTGCGCCACGATATGCACCATCGCAGGTTACTACAAATTCTGCTTGTGCATCATACAATCTATCTGCAATGCTTTGCGCAGAGAATCCACCAAATACAACACTATGTACTGCACCAATTCTAGCACTTGCTAAAACAGCAATTGCTAGTTCGGGAATCATGCCCATATAAATACAAATACGATCGCCTTTTTTAACGCCATTGTTTTTTAAAACATGCGCAAACTGACAAACTTTTTCGTGTAGTTTTCTATAAGTAATAATTCGATGGTGTTCTTCAGGATCATTGGGTTCCCAAATCAGGGCAGGCATATCAGCCTGTTTTTCTAAATGTCTGTCTAAACAGTTTTCGGTGATATTGAGTTTGCCCCCTTTAAACCATTCTATTTTTGGTTCGGTGAAATTCCAATTCAATACTTCATCCCATTTCTTGTGCCAGGTAAAATTTTCTGCTATATCTCCCCAAAATGCTGCTGGATCTTTAATACTTTTTTGGTAAGCAATTTTATAAGCGTCGTAAGATTCAATTTGATAAGGATAGTGCATAGCAAAGCAATTTTATTACCGTTATTAGTGCCGTAAATATAAGCCAATTTGAACGTAAAATTCTTATCAAAGCATTAACCAATAAAGAAACAATTGTATACTTGCTTTCGGTATTTTTACAATAAATAGTTTGGAATGAGTATAGAAGTGGAAGGCTTAGAAAAAATATATGGCACACAAAAAGCGGTGGATGGCATTTCATTTTCTATTAACCAAGGAGAAATTGTAGGATTTCTTGGGCCCAATGGTGCAGGTAAAAGCACAACCATGAAAATCATTACAGGCTATTTAACTGCCAATGCGGGATCGGTAAAAGTTTGCGGAGAAAAAATTGAATTAGATCCAATAGCAGTGAAAAAAAAGATTGGCTATTTGCCCGAAGCCAATCCTTTGTATCCAGAAATGTATGTGCGTGAATATTTAGATTTTATAGCTGGGGTTCATGGTATAAGTAATAAATCAGCGGCTATTGAAAAAGTCATAGCACTAACAGGGTTAACGCTAGAGTCGGCAAAAAAAATTCATCAATTATCAAAAGGCTATAAGCAAAGAGTAGGGCTTGCTGCTGCGTTAATTCACAATCCAGCTGTATTAATTTTAGACGAACCAACAAGTGGATTAGACCCTAACCAAATTATTGAAATTAGAAATGTAATTAAAGCACAAGGAAAAGATAAAACGGTATTATTTTCTTCGCATATTTTACAAGAAGTAGAAGCCATTTGCGATCGGGTAATAATTATCAATAAGGGTAAAATTGTAGCCAATGATAGTTTGGCCAATCTGCAAAAAACAAAAAAAGATTCTTATCAGGTTCGGGTAGTGTTTAAAGAACTTGTTTTAGCAAGCAGTTTTGCGCAATTTCAAGCAATAGATCAACTAACTGCAATTAATGAATCTACTTATTTAATAGCTACAATTAATCCAGAATTGGTTCGTAAACAGTTGCTAACACTTACCATTACAGAGAACCTGAACATTGTTTCATTACAAACAGAAGGTAATAGTTTAGAGGATATTTTTAGAGCATTAACAGCCACTTCAGCGTAAAATCTAATAAAACAAGGGGTTGTAATCGGTAGGAATGCTTAAATTGCACCCTCATTCAGTTATAATAATCACAAACAAGCAATCATGAGTTACATTGTAGAAGTTCATGCCCGTCAAATTTTAGATAGTCGAGGCAACCCAACCGTTGAAGTAGATGTATTAACCGATGACGGTGCAATGGGCCGTGCGGCAGTGCCAAGTGGCGCAAGTACCGGTATTCACGAAGCAGTAGAATTACGCGATGGCGATAAAAAGAAATATGGCGCAAAAGGCGTTTTAAAAGCAGTAAAAAATGTAAACGATATTATTGCTGAAACCTTAATTGGTTATGATGTTTCACAACAAGCAGCAATTGATCAGGTAATGATTGATTTAGACGGTACTCCTAATAAAGCAAAATTAGGTGCCAATTCTATTTTGGCAGTTAGTATGGCAGTAGCAAAAGCAGCAGCAGACGAAGCTGGTTTGCCATTGTTCCGTTACATAGGAGGAACCAATGCTAAAACATTGCCTATTCCAATGATGAACATCTTAAATGGTGGTGCTCATGCCGACAATAAAATCGATTTTCAAGAATTTATGATTGTACCAGTAGGTGCTCCTAGTTTCAGTGATGGATTGCGTTGGGGTGTAGAAATTTTCCATGTACTTAAAACAGTATTAAAGAAAAAAGGATACAGTACAAATGTTGGAGACGAAGGTGGATTTGCACCAAATATTCAAAGCAACGAAGAAGCCATTGAAACTGTATTAGAAGCAATTACTGCAGCAGGATATAAAACAGGTTCTCAAATTGTTATTGCTATGGATGCTGCAAACAGTGAACTATGGGATAACAAAAAGAAAAAATATGTATTCCATAAAAGTAGTGGTAAAGAAATGAGCAGCGATCAGTTGGTTAAATTCTGGGAAAGCTGGGTTAAAAAATATCCAATTGCTTCTATTGAAGATGGTATGGCCGAAGACGATTGGGATGGCTGGAAAGCTTTAACCAACGCTGTTGGAAGCAAATGTCAATTAGTTGGCGACGATTTATTTGTTACCAATGTAAAACGTTTACAACAAGGAATTGATAAAAAAATTGGTAATGGATTACTAGTTAAAGTAAACCAGATTGGAACGATTACCGAAACAATCAATGCAGTTACTTTGGCGCAACACAATGGCTACAATACTATCATGAGTCATAGAAGTGGTGAAACAGAAGATACTACAATTGCAGATTTAGCAGTAGCATTAAATTGCGGACAAATTAAAACTGGTTCTGCATCACGTTCAGATCGTATGGCAAAGTACAACCAATTGCTTCGTATTGAAGAAGCGTTGGGCAATACTGCTATCTATCCAAAAGGGAAGATTAAATTTGGTACAAAATAGTTTGAATTAAATGTAGTTGGCAACTCGAATTTTTTTAAATTCGGGTTGCCAACTTTTATTGTATGCTAAAAAAAATAACCAAAATACTCACCAATAAATATGTTCTAGCGAGCGTATTTTTTTTAGTATGGATGTTATTTGTAGACCAACGCGATTATTTCCAACAGCAAGAACGCAAAGCCGAGCTTCAAAAGTTAGAAGCAAAAAAGCAGTACTATCAACAGGAAATTGCTAAAGCTAAAAAAACACTCACAGATTTACAAAGCAACCCTGCTGCACTTGAAAAATTTGCCCGCGAAAGGTATTTGATGAAAAAAGACGGAGAAGAGATCTTTACAGTAGAAGATTCCGCTCATATCAAATAAATTGCCCATTCTTTCGTTCAACCCATTATTGTAATTTTCTTGGGTTTATTAGGCCCCAACCGCAATATAATTTACAGTTCGCCGTTTTTAGAATACCGTACCCTCTTAGCCATTTTTGTATCATTTTATGAAAGAAATCAAAGCGGAGGATTTAATGAGTTACCTATACAACGAAGCGTCACCAGAAATGAATGATGCTATTCAAAAAGCCATAGCCGAAGACCAGTCTTTAAAAGATCAGTTAGACTTACTGCAATTGAGTATGCAGCAGCTAGATAAATTAGATCTAAAATCACCTAGCGATGCCTCATTATTAGCTATCATGGCATATGCATCAAAAAAGAATGCAGAATAATTCAATTCCAATTACTGGCCCAATTTAATATGACCAAAAAAGAACGCTATCAAAAAGCCATTGAATATTTTTTAACCAATGTGCCTGTGGCTGAAACGGAGTTGCTTTATGACAATCCGTTTCAATTATTGGTGGCAGTTATTTTATCTGCACAGTGCACAGACAAGCGTGTGAATTTAACAACACCTGCCATTTTTGAGCAATATCCTAATGCAGCAAAAATGGCAAAAGCTAGTTTCGATGATTTGTTCCCAATCATTAAAAGCATTTCTTATCCGAATAATAAAACCAAGCATTTAATTGGCATGGCAAATATGCTAATGACTCAATTTGCTGGTGAAGTTCCCATGACAGTTGAAGCATTAGTACAACTGCCTGGGGTTGGAAGAAAAACTGCTAATGTAATTACCAGTGTAATAGACAAACAACCGAATATGGCAGTTGATACGCATGTGTTTCGCGTATCTGCTAGACTGGGTTTAACAACCAATGCTACAACGCCGTTAGCTGCAGAGAAACAACTCATAAAAAATATTCCTGCAGAACTAGTGCATACGGCACATCACTGGCTTATTTTGCACGGACGTTATACTTGTTTGGCGCGAAGTCCTAAATGCGAAGAATGTGGCTTACAAGCAATTTGTAAGTATTATGCTAAGTTGTAATTAATTTTTATTTTTTCCTTTTACCAATTCATACGAATGGTCTACAAATTGCTGCAACTGTTTGTTAGAAATACTTCCGTCAATAATAACGGTATTCCAATGTTTTTTATTCATATGCCAACCAGGAATAACTGCAGCAAATTCTTCGCGTAATTCTAGTGCCAAATCAGGATGGCACTTTACATTAAATTGTAATGGATGGCTATTGAAATCAGTTAACAAAAACATTTTTCCATTGATTTTGTACACCAAATTATCGGGTCCAAAAGGTTGTGTTTCTTCGGCCCCTGGTTTACTAAGTGCATAATTGCGTAGTTGTTCTAAATCCATTTGATTTTTTTAGCCGATTATAAATCTAACACAATTTGAATATTCCTTTTAATTGCTTTTGATTGTTCAGGGTTTAATTTTCCAATTCTTTCTAAAAGCCTTTTGTTGTCAATGGCCCTAATTTGATCAACGAGTATATCGCTAGGTTTGTCTAATTGATTTTTTCTTAAATGCACCCGTAGTAATTCAATTTCTGGCTGAACATTTGAAGTAATTGGGCAAATGATTGTAGAAGGATGGGTGTCATTTAACAAATTTGTTTGCATCACTACAACAGGTCTGGTTTTACCAGGTTCAGTACCCATTCTAGGATTTAAATCAGCCAACCAAATATCAAATTGTTTAATTTTCATCAATTAGCATTTCAAGCTCATGTAATAATGCTAGGGATTCTTTGCTTGATATTTTAGACTCCTTTATTAGTTGTTTTTTAAGTAGTTTTCGACGATTAAATAGGTTGTAAATATTTACTGCTTCATTAATATATCTGTTCCTTGCTAAATTTAAAACAGTAGTTATTTCTTCTGCTTCATCAAAAATTTTGTCATCAAGTTTTAGTGAAAGGGTTTTCATCAAGTTATTTTATTGTAAAAGTATATACAAAAAGTATATACTAGTATTTTAATTTAAAAAATATCATTCTTTATTTAAAGCTGCTTGATCAATAAACTGCTCGGCGGTCATAATGGGTATTTCTGCAGATTTATAGTCTTTTAAATTTCTTGTAAGTAAAATTTTTACTGCATGTTCAGTTGCTGTAAAATATTGAATACCATCTGCTGAGTTCAACTGATAAGTGCAATTTAATAATCTAAAACTACTTTCCTTTATTTCTATAATGTTGAAAATCCAATAAAATCATTTTACTAACTGGTATATGGGCAAAAAAAAGCAACCAATTTTCAGGGTTGCTTTTTTAAAATCTATTGTAAGTGGTACTATAATAATTTATGTACGCAGTCTACTAATTCAGATTTGGTAATAGGAATACCCATCATTTTATTGTAAGGAATTGCATCCACAAAAAACTGATCGCGTATAATTCTTACCAATTGGCCATTGTTAATTTCAGGCACTAAAACCTTATCGAAATTTTTAAGAATCTCTCCTAAGTTTTTAGGGAACGGACGCATGTAACGAATATGTGCATGGCTTACCGCATGACCTTCGGCTTGTAATTCATGACAAGCGCTTTTAATAGAACCGTAGGTAGAACCCCATCCTAAAATCAATACTTTGCCTTTTTCTGCACCGCTGTCAATAGTTTGTAGCGGAATATAATCGGCTATTTTATCTACTTTGGCTTGACGTACATTAATCATGTGTTGGTGATTCTCTGGTTCGTAGTTTACATTACCAGTTACATCTTGTTTTTCTAATCCGCCAATACGGTGTTCTAAACCAGCTGTACCAGGTACTGCCCAAGGACGAACTAATTTTTCGTCGCGCTTGTATGGTTTATATTTTTCGTCGCCTTCGTCTTTAGTTTTTTTGAAACTAACTTCAATAGGTTTTAAATCGGCAGATACAGGGAACTTCCAAGGTTCAGCACCATTGGCAATGTATCCATCACTTAATAAAATAACGGGAGTCATGTGTTGAACTGCAATTCTACAAGCTTCATATGCAGCATCAAAACAATCGCTTGGTGTAGATGAAGCAACAATTGGAATTGGCGCTTCTCCATTACGTCCATAATATGCTTGCATCAAATCACTTTGCTCTGTTTTAGTTGGTAAACCTGTAGAAGGACCACCACGTTGTATATTAATAATCACCAACGGAATTTCTAACATCATTGCCAAGCCCATCGCTTCGGTTTTTAATGCCATACCCGGACCAGATGTGGTAGTAATTCCTAGAGCACCACCATAACTTGCACCAATTGCAGCACCAATACCAGCAATTTCATCTTCTGCTTGGAATGTACGAATACCAAAGCTTTTGTATTTACTTAATTCGTGTAGGATATCGGTAGCCGGTGTGATAGGATAAGTTCCTAAGAAAATAGGCAATCCGCTTTTTTCACTTGCAGCAATCAAACCATAAGAAAGGGCTTGATTTCCCATAATACTTCTGTATAAACCTGGAACCATTTTAGCCTTGTCAACCTTGTAACGTGTGGTGAAAGCTTCTGTAGTATCACCATAATTATATCCAGCTTGTAATACTTTTATATTGCTGTTTAAGATGGTTGGTTTTTTGCCGAATTTCTCTTTTAAGAATTCGATAGTTGTTTCTAAACTACGGTTGTACATCCAGTAAATCAATCCCAAAACAAACATGTTTTTGGCACGATCTCTTTCTTTAACACCTAAGTCTGTAAAATCTTTTAAAGATTCACGAGTAAGTTTGGTTACATCAACTTTCATTAAGTCGTAACTGTCTAAACTTCCATCTTCTAAAGGATTTATGCCATCTGGATAATTAGCCAAACGCAAATTACGTGTATCAAAACCATCAATATTGGCAATAATTTTACCGCCTTTTTTAATGCTTTTTAAATTAACTTTTAAAGCAGCTGCATTCATTGCTACTAATACATCGCAATCATCTCCAGGGGTGTAAATACGCTCACTAGAGAAATGCAGTTGAAATCCACTCACACCAGGTAAAGTACCTATTGGAGCCCTAATTTCTGCTGGAAAATCTGGGAAAGTTGCCAAGTCAATGCCTAGCATTGCAGTATTGTTGGTAAACTGCTGACCCGTTAATTGCATTCCGTCGCCGCTATCTCCGGCAAACTTAATTACTACGTCTTGTAGAAGTTCTTCTTTTCTGTTCATCATAATCAGTTCAAAATATGACGCCAATGCAGTCTTAGCATGGCTGTTTCAGTTGTTTTTGTACTTCAGCAAAAAGCTGATTTTAAAAAGTTGCGCTAAGATACTACAAGTGAGAGGTATTATTCCCGTTTTTTCGTTTTTTATCTCATAATTATCGAGTAATTAACCAATTTTTATATGTGTTAGAACCTTCATACAGGTTGTATCTTTGTGGCCATAAATGAATTTGCAATGCCAAAATTTGTTAAGAAAAGGGAGGTTTTATTATTGGTGTTAGTGTGCTTTTTAACAGGTTTTGGGTCTTGTAATCAGGCCAGTTCAACCAATCAACAAAAGCAAGATTCTATTGCTAAATTACCTATAAAGCCGGTTATTGGTGCTGAAAATGAGTCAGTTGCCTTCAAGCAAAACATTGATACCAATAAATCTACCATCTATTTAACTTTCGATGATGGTCCTCAAAAAGGCACAATTGGCTGTTATAATACTTGCAAAAGCTTAGGGGTTAAAGCCAGTTTTTTTATGGTAGGATTGCACCAGCGTATTAAATCTGACGGTAAAGAGTTAGTGACCTTGATTCGAGACGGTTATCCTGAGTTTCTTTTAGCGAATCATAGTTATGGTCATGCAAATGGAAAATACAAGGATTTTTACCACCATCCTCAGACGGCATTGCAAGACTTTTTAATTACGCAAGATTCTTTAAAAGTGCCTAAAAAAATTGTTAGACTCCCGGGAAATAGGGCATGGGTAAGGGCTAATGATGTTACCAGTAGTCATTTGGTTAGTGGCGTTGCAAATCTTTTAGACAGCACTGGCTATAATGTAATTGGATGGGATCTAGAATGGAATTTCAGTCATAAAACAGGCCGACCTATACAAACACCCGAAAAATTAGCTGCTCAGGTAGATAGTGCATTTGCACACCAAAACATGCATATCCGCAAGCACTTAGTAATTCTTACACATGATAGAATGTTTCAACGCCCTGCAGATAGTTTGTCCTTAGCTAAATTCATAGGGCTGCTAAAAAGCAATCCAAACTATGTTTTTGAAACGGTCGATCATTTACCAGGACTAAAAAACTAATTATTTTCAGCTTTTAACCTTATCAATCAAGCAATAATTTTATCATTTTCTTGAGGAATTTCAAGCATAATCGCTCTATTATTGTAGTATATTTGTAATTGAAAAAAAATTAAAACTATGGCAATTTTTAAATCGGGTAATCCTACTTTAACCGAAAAAATGTTTAATAAAAGTACCGCTGTGATGGCCGAGAATCAAGGCGTTATGAGTGTGCGTGGTGCAATTAATAAATTTGGATTTTTAATGTTGATGGTAATTGCAGGTGCCGCTTATAACTGGCAATTGTTCCAAGAATTAAAACAGTCTACCATGACTATTTTAATGATGGTGGGTGCAATTGGCGGATTCGTTATTGCACTTGGTATTACTTTCAAACCCAATTGGGCAGCCTATTTGGCGCCTGCTTATGGTTTGTTACAAGGCTTATTCATTGGCGGTATTTCTGCTATTATGAATAAGGTTTTTGAAGCAAAATATCCTGGCTTAGTAATGCAAGCTGTTGGTTTAACTTTTGGCGTGGCACTTGCAATGTTTCTATTGTATAATTTTAGAATTATAAAAGCTACCGAAAAATTCAAATCGGTTATAATAGCTTCTACACTTGGAATTGGTATTTTTTACTTAATCACTATGGTATTAAATATGTTTGGTGTGAATGTAAGTTTCATGCACGATTCAAGCTTATTGAGTATTGGAATTAGTTTGTTTATAGTAGCAATTGCCGCAATGAATTTAATTCTTGATTTTGATATGATTGAACAAGGAGCAGAAAGAGGTGCGCCTAAATTTATGGAATGGTATGGCGCATTTGGCTTATTGGTAACCATCGTTTGGTTATATATTGAAATGCTAAAATTATTGAGCAAATTAGGCAGTAGAGACTAATTGGTTTTTTTAAAATATGCTAAAAGGCTGTATCAGATTTGGTACAGCCTTTTTTTATTCTATCCATGTCCCGTCCTGAAATAGCGATACACAAAACAATCGTTATGGAAAAGAGTACAGAAAATCAGTATGTTAGGCGTACGCAAAATGACTACAGTACGGCATTAAAAATCGAGGTAGTCCAGGAAGTTGAGCGTGGAGAGTTGTCTACTTATGGCGCCATGCGCAAGTATGGGATACAATCTAGGGCAACAATAGTTGGATGGTTAAGAAAATATGGGACCTTTGACTGGGTTAACCAAATACCATCGAATATGCCAAAATCAACAGAGAGTAAACTGTTGG
>CAIKZP010000136.1 GCA_903831935.1 uncultured Bacteroidota bacterium
AACTTCTAAGGGTGGTCAATTTGCTCCGGAATATCTTGGTCTTTTTAAACCGGAATTACCTGGTCTTTTTGAACCGGAAAAATTGGTCAATTTGCTCCGGAATTAGGTGCTCATTATCACCGGAATCTCCACTTCATCCTTTTCTAACTCAATGATAATTGGCTTAGAAATGCTTCCCATTACTGCATCTGTAGAAAAACTAATTGTTTTGGAACTTGCTTGAGTATTATCATTGGCTCCAATAAATGCAGTAAGCTTTTCTGGCTTATCTCCATAAATGGTTATAAATGCTAAATCTTGACCATCCACTTTTATCGTTTTACAATTACCTCTTAATTCACCATTGTCATTGTAAAAATATAATTCATTAAACCCAGTAGGCAATTTCACCACTGCATTCATGTTATTAGCAAACTTCGAATAATCAGGTGCAAGTGTCGTTATTGCATTATTAACATCATATAAAACAATACCAGTACCAACATTATTTAGGCCGTTTACTTTTATGCTGTCTTTCCCAATAATTTCAATATGAGGTTGCGCATTATTAATTCGACTGATATAAGTTGGATAGGTTAAGGTTTGCGCTTTTGCTACGCTTATCATATAACCCTCCGTTTGATTTAAATAAGTTAATGAACCTTTCCATGCATTTACAGCGCTACTATAAATGGCAAACAGACTTTGTGATTTAATTACATCTCCGTCGGTAGGATTTAAGTTAGCTAAAGCGTCTCCAATAGGTACATTTTTATTAGCAACATAGGGCAACCAATTCCAGCCTGTTTGTAAATTAAACGACCAAGTGCTTAAATCTGCTGGAATACCTTTTAATTTTAGTTCAGTTCCTTTTGCCAATTTAATTTTGTACATTTTATTATTTGAAACACCTCCATTAGATGTTATACTTCCAGACCATCCATTGTTTGCAGATCCTACTGAATAAAACTGATAGCTATCAAATAAAGCAGGAGCATTAGATTGAATTAAATCTGAAGTGCTTAAATCTGATCCGGCAGTTAAATCATTTAATTTACTGAATCTAGGGTCATTAACATTAAAGGAAACCCAGGTCCATCCTTGTTGAAGTGTAACTAATTGACCTGCTATATTTGTGTTTTCGAAAACAGCTGGTTTTGAATAATTTCCAATTATTTTATCAGCAATAAATGGCACACTAACTGCGCTATCTAAAGTAGCTTCTAAAAAATTTCCTTGAGTAGCATCCCAAATAAAGAACATAATATTTTCACCACTCATTACATTGCTATACACAGTTAGAAATACATTATAATTATTAAGTTGTGCATCATAAGTTAAGCTCGCTTTTCCGCGCATCTCTAAACCATTTACGCCAGGGCCTGCAGCATATACTTTGTCATAAATATCATTTGCAAAAACACCATTAACTTTTATTTTACCTACAATATTCATTGATTGCGTAAAATTTGTTGGACTGAAATTTATAATTGGTTCCTTAACCAATACTCTCAAATTCAATTGGATTTTTTTATCTAATCCATAATTAGTTGTTAATGAAATAATATTATTATAAATACCAGGTGCTAAATTCATATCAACAGTAGCCATAACTGTTAAAGACTTGTTTGGATCCAAAACTCCAGAGTTAGAAGAAAGTGTTAACCAACTAGGCACCGTAAATGAGTATGGTTGAGATAAACCACCTTGATTAACTATTGTGATTGGGAATGTTAAGCTTGTATCTGTTCTCTTAACAAAATTTGCAGTTTCACCTTGCCCTTCCACAAACATTTTAACTGGATTTTTATTGATAAACGCACTCCAAGTAACTGGCGATGCTTGTCGATTATCGTACATATCATTCAAGTTAGAAACCGTGATATAAGCCACTTTTCCTTCTATACTTGCCCAATTTGCAATTGCAGGTACTAATACAATTTGATCATTATTAATTACAGGATTTAATACAATGGATTCTGTTGGGCGGTATGGTTTTATTGATGGAGTAACATCTGTAAAATTAAGCGCCTGCCCATTAAGCAATGCATAATCACTTACTTGTGTAAATGCATCCTGAGGATAATAGTATTTAGGACCATTTGAATTTGCTACAGATGGCTTGTTGAAATTGGAATAAAACAACAATCCATTATTGGTATAATTTTGTTCGAAATACATATCGGATTTTATTTGATCCGCTGTACGCGCCATATTCCAAATACATAATTCATCTACTTGTCCAATAAAATATCTATCAATAATATTAGTTGTTGCATTTGATTGACCTCGGGCACCTATGAATAAACTAGTAGAAGATAAACCACCAATATTGGTAGTAGCATACGAACCCATTTGATTGCCATCCACATAAAGTTGTAAGCCAGCGTTTTTTGTTAAACTCACAGCAATATGATGCCAACCGTTATCATTAACTTTAGTATTTCCAAAGGCATATATTTTACCTTCTGCTGCTAGTTCAAGACCTCCATTTGCATTGGTATTAAAGGCCCACTTATTTCTGAATTGATTGCTTTCAACAATATCAGTACTATCTCCTTTTCCATTAGATAATACAGTTGCATTTGATTGCGCTGTTTTCATCCAAAATGTAAGAGTAGCATTCATTTCTTTCGATATAATCACTTTAGAAAAAGTATTGCTATTGGTAATTAAATGATTGCTACCGGTAAAATCATACGCTGTTCCTTTTGGAAAAATATCCCAATTGGCATTTGCAATATCTAAAGATTTGTACCTAGCTAAATCCTTGGCTAATTTGCCATTTCCTTCATTCATTGGCCAAAATCCTAAAATACCAGCTTCACTGCCAGTTAAGGAAATATTCATATTGGCTACCGACTGGTCTCTTGTGATAGGTTTACTCCAAACTCTAAGGTCATGTATATTACCTTTAAAAGTACTTCCTCCAATCACAATAGGATTTGAATTAGTGAAACTGAGAATAGTGGTAGGATTAGGAATTGTGGTAGCTGATAATTCCTTATCGTTTTCAATAATACTTAGTTTTGGTATTGTTGCATTATAAGAGAGTGTATAATGATTAAAATTACCATCCTTTAAAATGGTTGCGCTAATACTTTGACCACCTAAAGTGTATTTTAAAGTATTGTCAATTAATTCAACTTTAAGTCCACCGGTTTGGCTTAATAAAGTTGAAGTACCGCTAGGGCTAGCATTTTTTAACCAAAACTCAATACTTAAATCTCCTGTAGTAATGTATGGTTTATTTATGGTTGCGGTATTACTAATTCCATTAAAGGAAAGTGATACTTGGTGACTAACTGGCAACTGATTCTGTTGTACTAAAAACTCAAATTTAGTTACAGTACCATTTGTTTTAATCGGTTTATTAAAACGTACAGTAATATCATCCGCAATACCTAGTATACCATTGGTTGGCGTAGGCGTTCCAAATACAACAGGTGCGTCAAGATTTACAGTTCCTTGAATAATAGCTGACTCAAAACTGGTGTTATTATAACAAGTAGATCTTGCACGAATTTCGTAAATTCCATTACTTAATCCTTTACCTGCTATATCCCAAGAATAATTTAATTGATTACCCGCTATCAATTCCACATTATTGTCACCCCCTTTAATTGCGGTTGATGTATCTGCAGCGTTTTTATAATAAGTTCTTAAACCTGTCCAATTAGGTGTTCCTTGTAATCGATACTCTAAATTAATTTTTTGAAAACTAGAGAAGCTTGTATTATAACCTGCTAAAGAAATATTAAGCGGTTTAGTATTAGTTCCATCATACGCAGCATTTCTGTTTAATAACCAATTATTAGAAGGTGCTGTAACGCTTACTGGCGAACATGCTGGTACAAAACTTGCTGAAACAAATATGGAACTTGCTACATTTCCATCGCATATTGATTGCAGTGATACTTTAATATTTTTATAATCAAACTGATCCTGTTTTATTTTTTTGAGCGTCATTGTATAAGTAACCGTTTGACCTGCTGGAATATTTATGATTGTTCCGTTTGGATCAATATTTATTTGTGCATTATCTGGGTTAGATAATTGATCAACCATAAGCATAAATGGAACATCTAAATTAACCGTACTTGTATTGCGTAATTTTAAAATAAACTCCGCATTACGGCCGTCAAAAACTCCTGTCACATTAGATGAAAGCACTTTTATTTCTGGTTTTTCTATTTGAACAGTAGCTAATGATAATGGCACTTTATCATTATCGCTCAAATCAACAATTGATGGCTTTGAATTGGTTACATTCGGATGATTTGGATTGTAATAATGAGACATTTCAGCTGGCAAATAAGGACAAGAAGTTTGTCCTCCTTTTGTAATAAAAATTGCACCATTGCCGTCATATGGATTAATCACATCAATGCTTAATAAGTTGCCTACACTACTATTATTTTTTAAGGTGTATGAAACATTCGAATTATTACTGTTTTGATTTTGACTATTGTTCTCATAACCAGCACCAATATGGCTTTCATTTTCTACTTCATACCCAGTTCCATTAAATTTAAAACCCGCTTTTCCTCCAAATGAACGATCAATATCTAAATTAAATGATAGGGAACTTGTACTAACCCTTTCAACAGTATACGATTTTGTAATTTCTCCCACACCTGCATCAAATGAAATATTTTGAAAGAAATTTGCATTCAACATATCCTTTAACCCCTTTGCAGAAGTTGATAATGTTTTTGTAATAGGATCTTTTAATCCATCTACAATGTTATTTAAAGATGTTTTAAGTTTATCCTTGTCGTTAAAAGCACTATACTTAGTACTCTCATTATTTAATATAATTTTTCTCCATAAATTAATTGAATTCACATATGAATTTCTAGACAATACACCATTTGTATTTTCCTTAATAATACCGCTATCTATCTGATTAATTATTGATTGATACTTTGGTATCAAATCATTGATGATATTTCGTTGAGAATATACAAAAAATGTTTTTTGTGGTGCTTCATTAAAATAAATAGCAGATTTAATTTTAGGATATACATAATTATTACTAGATCCTGCCGAAGGAACTATTTTAATAGGTGCCGCACTATTGGGGGTAACTGAAGTTGTTAAATCATTATAAGTACCATAGAATTGGTTGGCAGAATATCCTATATATAAATCGGCTTCGTTACCAACCCAAGCTGGATCATCACTTGTTGAAATGGATTGATTAAAAGTATAGGTTTGATCAACATTTGTGCCATTTGAGGAAGATGTTGAAACACCCACTCCAGTAGAAAGATCAGCTTCAACTTCTGTTTTTACAACAGGGCCTAAAATAGAACCACCTACACTTACTTCAAAGCCCAATTTGGCAGTAAGTTTTGTATCAGTTGAACCACTTAATGCAAAAGAACTTCCTTTTGAAAAAGTAAAAGATGAACCTTTTTCAATCGTTGCAGAACTATTAGCACCCGGAGGATCGCGCAATATGAAATCTGGAATTTGCGGACCCGCTGTAACAAATGTTTGTGTTCCATCGGATGTGCCACCTAATAGAATACCTTCGGTTTTATAGTTGTTTATTGGGTAATCAACATTATTAAGTCGGTACAATAAATTGATGGTTCTTTTATAACCACTAGCAGCATCGGTATTTGGAATGCCTCCTTTAAAAGAATAAATTATAACACTAGAGTCGGTAGCAGAAACATCATTACTTTCTGAATTTTCTAAAGCCAAGTTATTGGTTGCAATAATTTGCCCTCCAACAACAGGTACTTTTGAAACTGTAGGATTAGTGGTACTATTATCATAATTGTAGTAAGTTTCCTGTGCTTGAATATTAATTTGATAATTTCCAAACTGACTATATACAGGAGTTGGTTGATCATTTGCAATGGTATAAGAAACACCATCAGCGGAAATTTGTGCATCTGAACTTTGACTTAACACATTAAATTCAGGATTGGCAAAGTAAGTATACTTTAATACTTCCTGATATGGCGTACCATTAATAGTCGTGTTTCCTTGCTTATAAGTAGGTGTTTGAAAAGAATTTATAGTAGTGAAATTAATTGTTTTATCTTGGTCTAATAAAGGTTTATTACCAGGATTTTTTCCACTAATAAATGTTAAATCATTTTGAGAAAGGTTATAATACAGTGGCAATAATTTCACACGAAATTCTCCAGTCTCTGCATTGGTTTGGAAACTTGTTTTGTATTCTGGCGTTACAGTGCTTGCCCCAACAGGCATATAGCCAAGGGTTAATTTTGCAACTCCAATATTATTAATGGAAGTATACACAGCTGATTGACTTACACCTGCAGCATCTTTATAGCTGTAAATTTTTTTGCCATTATCACCAAATCCTATAGTTTGTTGTGACTGAACTGTGCCACCAACTACCCTTCCTATAACAGTCACTTTTGTAGTGTCAATAAATGTAATCGGTTCTATTTGATCTTGATAAAAATCTTGGTAATTATTGGCTATAACTGTTTGCCCATTTACTACCGAACTTGTATTGGCAGGATATCTTCCTTCATAAATAAAAGTATGACCACTCTTAACAAGTGAAATAGCATGTTGACCTATTGGAACCTGTATTGAAAAACGACCATTAATGTCTGTCATGACAGGTACATTATTAGCATCTATGGCAGGTTCATTATCAATATTTACATAAGCACCAGGAACAGGAATAACTGCATATCTACGTAAACTATCAATTCCTCCAGCTGCATTTTTATATGCCCAATATTGTCCTTTCTGATATTTTTGATTTCCTACTGTATAGGCATTATAAGATTCATTTTCTTTAATATCTCCTTTAATAGCCGGATCGGAAAGCTTGGAGGCAAATATTAGCTCATATTAGTTAATATTAGTTAGCCTAAATATATTGAAAATCAATATGTTGCTATTTTTCGTTCATATTTGGTTTCATTAGGTTATAGGAAAACTGTAACCCAAACTGTAACCCAAAAATGAACAACACCCATGGCAAAGATCAATTTTTACTTAAAAGGAATTCCCTCGCAAGAAACACTAGAGCATCTTCAAAAAAAAGATAAGGTTTTGTACAATGAACTGAATGGGCAGATGCACCCAATAGTATGTTCCATATCATTTGATGGAAGAAGAGAATTAATTTCTACGCAAATTCCAATGAGTTTGCAATTCTGGGACATTAAAAAGCAAGAGGTCAAATCTGGCAAAGGCGCACCCATAAATCGGAAAAAAATCAATGATACTTTTGCAGAGAAAAGGAAAGCTATCTATGATTTTATAGAAGATGCTTTTTTAAATGGAATCTATGTAGAAAAGAAACATTTGAATACATTTTTTAAAGAAGATAAACTAGATGAAAATTTAGATAACCTAGAAGGGATATTTAAAAAATTTATAGCAGAACACCGAACTGCGGATGGATTTCCTGTAAAGTATAAAACAAGACAAAAGTACACTACCTTGAAAAATAGAATCATGCAATTTCAGTGTGATGATAAATTTATTCCAATAAGAATTAACAATGAGTGGGTAAAAAGATTTCGAACTTTTTTACAGGGAGAGCAATTGAATGATAATAGTGTAGCAAAGCATCTAACGATATTAAAAACATTTAAAACATTTTTATCAACTATCGGAATAAAAATACCAGCCGAATTGGAGAAATTGAAAATAGTAGAAAAAGAACAAATAGTTAATATTATAGAAAAGCAGGAACTAGAAATATTAGAGAATTTCGAATTTGAAAATAATTTTCTATCTCAAGTGCGCGATGTTTTTTTATTTCAGTGCTACACAGGACAACGATACTCCGATATTGAATCGATTACCCATGATTGTATTTCTACAAAAGCAGGGCACAATGTATGGCTGGTTAGCACACAGAAAACCGATGATAATTTGGTCATCCCTTTGAATAAAAAAGCTATTGCCATATTAGAAAGGTATCAACACCTAAGTACACCACTACCCCGATATACTAATCAGTATTTTAATCAATCCTTAAAGGAAATGGCGAAGGTTGCAAATTTAACTAGGATTGTAAAGAAGGTTTGTTTTTATAATAATGTAAAAAAAGAAATTTCAATGCCCCTTCATGAAGCTATAAGTTCACATATGGCTCGTAAATCGTTTATATCATTGAGTACACAAAGGGGAATTCCTGAGCGCTTTGTTAGGGATGTGTCTGGACACAAAAGCGAACGAAGTTTTAAACGGTACTTGAATCTAGGGGATGCCCATTTAGAAGCAATCTTAAAGGCCTGGGATTAGGATAACAATAAATTGCACGATAACATTAATTTTGTTATTGTGCATTTTATTGGTATAGATAAACAGGATTTTGATTTATTTAGTTTATATTTGCGATACACTACGTTTTAAGTAGTGTATCGCAAATGACAAAACAGCCTGTTATTTCAATCAGTTTAGATACTTTCCTGAACGAAACTCGCTCACAAGGAAGGCATTCTTTTGGACTGGAGGAACTAAAGCAGGCATTACAGATATCAGATAAAGCTGTTAATCAGGCATTGTATCGGGCAAAAACAAGTAAAAAGGTGGCCCAGTTAAGGAAAGGTTTTTATGCCATACTTTCCCCGGAATATACAAAACAGGGTATGGTTCCGCCAACGCTGTTTATTGACGACATGATGAAGATGTTAAACCGGCGCTATTATATGGGCCTTATTTCTGCCGCTGCACTTCATGGATCAGCCCATCAACAACCAATGGAGTATTTTGTGATTACACAAAAACCAGCACTTAGAAATATAAAGAACAAGAAACTAAAAATCAATTTTTACGTAAAAAAAGATTGGTCAAACGAATCTATAATTCAGAAAAAAACAGATGCTGGGTATATAAATGTTTCTTCGCCGGAATTAACCGCACTTGACCTATTATTTTATATGGATGCAATATCCCTTAATAATACAATTACTATTTTAAAGGAATTGACACAGGAAATAAAACCAGCAGACTTGCAAAAAACAGCAAGTAAATATTCACAGGTTGCCGCCATACAAAGGCTGGGATATATATTAGATAAAGAATTGAAAAGCGAAAAACTTGGGGCTGTATTGTTAAAAGTACTTAAAGATAAAAATGTTTTTCCTGTAACACTGTCTAATAACAAAACCAAAGAAGGCAAATTAGATGAGAAATGGAAAGTGATTAATAATACCAATATAGAGGCTGATATATGATTTCAAGACGTTACATAGAAGAATGGAAAACCTATGCTCCATGGCCCGAAAATGCACAGGTAGAGCAAGACCTTATTATTGAACGTGCATTAATAGAAATATTTTCTGATGAATTGCTAAAAGAGAATCTGGCCTTTCGTGGTGGTACAGCTTTGCACAAAATATATTTAAAACCGCAAGTCCGTTATTCGGAAGATATAGACCTGGTGCAAACTAAAGAAGGCCCAATTAAACCTTTGCTGGTAAGGCTGAGAGAAAGACTAGAATTCTTGGGTACAAAAAGAAAAGTAGAACAGAGCTTGCATAACAATACAATTATTTATCCCTTTGAATCAGAGATAGCGCCAGTGATAAAAATGAAACTGAAAATAGAAATTAATACGAGGGAGCATTTTAACGTGTTGGGCATTAAACCTGTAAATCTGCAGATGGACAATGGCTGGTTTAGTGGAAACTGCAATATTCCCACCTATGAACTTGAGGAGTTATTGGGCACGAAACTAAGGGCATTATACCAGCGAAGAAAAAGCAGGGATCTGTTTGATTTGTATTGGGCTTACCAACACCACAACATTAATACCGCACAACTATTACAATGTTACCATGAATACATGAACTTTGATGTAGATCACCCACCCACCCAAAAAATGTTTATTGCCAATATGGAAGAAAAAATGCAGGATAAAGATTTCACTGGTGATATTAATGTGATACTGAGGCCGGGAGTGGAGTATGATAATGAAGCTGCATATGAATTTGTTAAACGAGCTGTTTTAGAAAAAATATAATAATCTCGGGGTTGCGGAGAGGTATAGATAAACAGGATTTAATATTTTGAGAAATAATAAGTGTTTAACGATTATAACAGATAGGGCTAGTTTGGGTTTAAGTAAAAACTGGCATGGTTTGGTCGGAACGGCAGGACACTAACATTGGAATATGTTCAAAAAGTGCATATTCTAAAACTCCTAGAACAAATTACCATCTGTTGTTTTTATTTGTTGATAGGATTTTATCTGTTAAACATATACTAGTTTAAACTAGTCTATATTGTGCGCATTGTTATACTGAATAACATTTCATGATCGTTTATCTGTTTCAGGTAGGTTTTTTATCTGTTAAGCAAAAAGTGCTTAATCTGGTAACACCTAGATTAAACCTGTTTCTGTTGCATTTATCTGTTTTAGTTAGGGCTTCTATCTGTTAACATAATATTCTGTTAGCGAAGAGAATCTATTACGTCTACACTAAAAATCCTCCACTTTTGTAATTAATTGTGAACTATGCATCAAAATAAAATTGTTGTAATTACAGGCGCTGGAATTTCTGTTGAATCTGGCATTAAGCCATTCAGAGGAACCAATGGTATTTGGAATGAAAATCCAACGACTATGGCTACCTATACAAAATTCAAAGAAGATCCTGCACATTTTTTGAGTTGGTATTTCGAACGATTTGTTAGTTGTAAAGATGCTTTACCCAACGCTACCCATGAAATATTGGCCAAGCAAAACATTCGCGTTATTACGCAGAACGTAGATAATCTACACAAGAAGGCCAAGCATCCACAAGACTCCTTAATAGAAATACATGGTAATATAAACTTCAAACGAAAAATACAGGCGACCTCTTTAAGAGAGTTGGTGGCAGCAAATTGGGAGCAGGTCGACCCTGAAAACTTGGTAGAAGAACTGTTTCGGATTTTTAATATTGGCAAAGGCGGCGCTATTGATCAGAACGAATCTTATCGCCCCCATATTTTATTGTTCGATGAATTTTACACAGACCTATACGAATCTGAAATTGCACTTGATTGGGTAAATGATGCAGAGACGGTTATTTTTATGGGCACGTCTAACTCGGTTGGCATCACCTCCATGACGCTAGAAATGGCTTGCCGAAAACAGAAACAAATTATTGTAGTGAACCCAAATCCATCGGAATCTTTGATGTTGCCGGGGGTTGAGGTTTTTAAAGAGAAGGCGAGTGATTTTTGTGGGAGGTTTTTTTGATAACCGAAATGGCAATTTGTTTTTGCTGAATGGATAGGTGATGATCTTGTGGGATTTTGCGAATATTTCTTTTGTCTTATGTACAGGAAGTCCATGTTCATTGAAATAGACATATACAGTCTTTATCTTTGATTTTGTTTGAATGCCTTCGTCATTTTTTGTTTTAGCTTTTGCCATAAGAATAATTTTAAAAAAAAGAGTGGATATTTACTGACTGATGACAGAAGGGTGGAAAAAACGCTTAAACTGACTCCCTCATATACATTTTCATTAGACTAATATAGAGAATTGATTATTGGCGCATACGTAAACGTGGGTTTACGTATAGTCTCGTATTTTCTTGTGCAACTACTTAGTTTTACGTTTTTAGACCTATTTTCTAGTTTTTTTGCGTCTTTTTACGAAAATTGTCGATAAAATCACGAAAAAATTCAGAGGAGAAGTTTCCCTTTTTTGCATCAATTTTTATTTATAACTAGTAACAATATATGTGTCAGTAAATATGTGTTGATTAAACCAATATGAATAGTTACTACAAATAAGGTGCTTTAAATCCTAAACTTGTTAACCCTCTATTTCAAGTAAGCTATAATCCCCTAATACCATTTTGTTTAGTCCCCCATTAAAATTTGATTACTATCAATTTAGACGTAATGTAAATTTAAAACGTATTTGAAATTTAACAAGGGGTTACGCTTACATGGTTTTAGGGGTAAAAATCTTGTGGATTTTACAAGTAAGTGTCTCGTCCTTTTTTATTTACCTGCCGGTAAACTTTTGGTCAATTAAGGAATAATACCATTGATCGCGCTATCAATAACTATTTTGATACTTTACATTCGACTAATAACGTTCTATATAATGAGCTAAAATTTCCATATAGAATTATCGCTTTAGAAAAGTATCCAACATCATTAAATTTCGAAACTTCAAAAAAAAGTTTAAATGTTTTACCAGGAAGAATAATAACATTACTAACATCGTTAGAAATATTTAAGCAAAAACATCCTTTTTGAACTTTGATAAAATATAGTGGTTTGTTACCATTATTTTTTACAATGAAAAAGCCTTTTAAACTATCGTTTAACTTCTTATCCCCATAGTATTTTATCAAGGTATCAATTTCAATTGATGTTAAATTGCTATCAGGTAACTTATTTAATTTATCAATATATATATTCGAATGCCTTTCAGAATTAATACTGTGACAGTTGATAAAAAGAAAAGAAATTATTAAAAAATATACGGTTGTCTTATACAGATGCCATCCAGGATTTTGTGGAATACTATAATCATGAACGTTACCATGAATCACTACAAAATGTCACCCCTTCGGATGTGTATTATGGAAGGCAAGAACAAATCCTACAGAAAAGAGCACTCATTAAACAACAGTCCCT
>CAIKZP010000137.1 GCA_903831935.1 uncultured Bacteroidota bacterium
CCAAGCATTCAATTTCCGGCAGTTAATTCTTTTAATATTCCATTAGGATCATTAATTCCAAATAAATTAAATGGTCTTGTTGTATGTGAAAAAGGCATCTCTGTTTCAAACCTTGCAAATGGAAGTACCAGACTTCAACCATGTGTGCTTTTAACAGGTCAAGCGGCTGGCATTCTTGCAGCATTAGCTGTTCAACAAAACAAAGAACCAAGATTAGTTGCAGTGAGAGAAGTACAAGCAATATTATTAAAACAAAAAGGCTTTTTAATGCCTTATGTAGATGTATTACCAACAGATACTGCATTTGCCGACATCCAAAAAATTGGCGCAACTGGTATATTAAGAGGTACTGGAAAAAAAGAAGGATGGGCAAATAAAATGTATTTTTATCCGGATAGTATTTGCAATAGCAAGGAGTTGGCAAAAAACTTATTGGCATTTATCAGTCAAATAAAATTGCCAGCATTAAACAATAATGTAACCTTAGCTGATATTAAAAAAATTCAACAAAGTTTCATTGCTATTAATCCTAAAAAGAACTATTTGCAAATTACAGAGCAATATGGCAATAGGGATTTAACTCGTAAAGAGGTATCGGTATTAATACAAAAATATTGTGATCCATTTTCAATTCCTATTAACCATATAGGTCTTCAGAATTAAGCATATTCAACTACTTTGCTATTTCTTTTTTATAAGCACCGCAGAAACAACAGGACGCTCTACACCATTATCTCCTGGACGAACTAAAAGTTGATTGGCTACAACCATACTAGTAGATCCACCACCATCTAAATTAATAGCGTCTACACATCCAAAGGATTGCATAACTGTAGTTAATTCAACTAAATTCATGCCGTCTGTTCCGTTTAAAGTATTATCTCCTTCAATAGCAAATAACAAAACTAAATTTGAAGCTGTATAACCTATTGCAGTTCTTGGTCGGGAAGTTGTATTGTTTATGCTTATCATTTCGGCAGTATCAGTGATATTCACTTTCCCATTTTTTATAAGCATTGGTGACCCGCCTATAGCAGATTGTGTATTCCAAATAGATCCGCCAATAGGAAAAATTTCTGTTGGCAAATCCATAGGTGCTTTACCCTCAACATTTGCATTAGGTTTAGGATAAGAATAAATCATATCGTTAGTAGTTCCAACATGATATACCCAAGCGGCTTCATAAGCACCTGTTGATGTAACACCAAATGCAGCCCTTGTTGCATAGTACGCTGTGCTTGCACCATTATAAGTTCTGTTTAACACTTTTATATTGGGCGATAAAACAGCCCCGTTGTATTTGACCAAACTATACGATTGGTTTACGCCAAAATATCCGCCATTTATTGCCGCATATACAACACCCGTTTCATCTTTAAAAAAATCACTAGGCTTTTTAGCAACGCTTGATATTGTTGGCTTAAATTCTATACTAGTAGTTTTACTGTCATAGGCTAAACAAAACATTTTTGTTTTTCTTCCGGCATAAATACTATCGTAATAATATAATTCAATGCCACTAGGAAAATTTGCCGAAAGGATACTTGATAATTTCCAACCATTAGGAAGGGTCATTAATTTAGGTATCGCAACAGTTGGGGGTGTTACAGGATTTATTGGCGTTGTAGATCCACCACTTGTGTTTTTACTACAGCTAATTAAAAGAACAAGCAGTAGTAATTGAATATTAAGTCTTAAATATTTTTTATGCATATTTAGTTGTTTTTATAAATTGGCGTTTTTGATTCCTTGATTGTTTGATAATAAAATAAAACCTCTCCGTTATAACCTTCTTGTCTATTTAGGGAAATCATTTGTTGAATCATTAAACTATCTGCCCGATACCCATCTCCTAAAGAACTTAAAATACCCGGAAAGATTTTGTACTTACTATTACTAGGCAGATGCGTAGCAATGGCTTTTAATGTTTGCGTATAACTGTCTAATTTATATCTATACACTTGTGGAATAATTAAATCGGCATAACCATCTTTTAACCAGGTTGGCCAATCTTGCAAATATTGTTCTTTACTCCATGGATAAATACTAGGCGCCCAAGTAACCAAACAGTTTGGATTTATTTTTTTTACACTACTATATAAATTCTTTGCAAAGCCGTTTAACTTATTTGCCCGCCAACTAATCCACGCTGGGTTTTTTGCATCGGATGGTGGTAAGCTGCCTTGGTTTTCTGATTGATACATTTTAATAGTAAGCGCATCGTATCCACCTTCTGATGGCATTGCAGGAAGTCTATCGTCTCCTTGAATGCCGTCTACTTGATATTTATTAACTACTTCAAGCACTAATTTTTTTATAAATGATTGAACAGCTGGATTCATTGCATTCCACCAAAAGAATCCGTTTTTTTTCAACAATTCTCCCTTGCTATTTCTACCTACCCAATCAGGATATTTTTCTAGCCATTTATTTTTACTACTGTCTTTGTAAGCGTATGAAAATCCAAATTCAAACCAAGCATGTACTCGTAAGCCAAGCTTATGGCCTTGTTCAACAAAAGCCAATAATGGATCGAAATTTTTAAAATTCGTGTCTTGTAAAATACCCGTATAAGATTTTACCAATGGGCTAGGATACATTGTTACACCATCATTCCAAACCACAACGAATATATCGGTAAGGCCATTTTTTTTACAGTTCTCAACCGTTTCAATTACATTTTGTTTTGAATACATTGCAACACTAGCCGAACTAGTAATCCATGTTCCTTTAACTACTATTGGATTTTTTTCTTGCGAATACCCAATAATTGCCAAATTAAAAATGGAAACTACTATTAAAATGAACTTCATTTTTGGCTCAATTGATTTTTAAATGCTATATACCGATTGTATAAATGATGCGCTTGTACATACGCAGACTGTGGGCTCATAAAATGCGAAAACTCAAAAGTAATGGCCTTGTCGTAACCGGCTCGTGCAGCTGCTTCTAGTTTTAATTTTAATTTTTCGAATTTGATGGGTAAAAATTTAATAGGCATATCTCTATCAAAAGATTCTGCATTTGTCCAACATTGTAATTGGTATTTATCGGCTAATAATTTATTTATTTGAAAAAAGCTATCTAGTTCATGGTATTCAATATGACCATCTTGAAAGGCAACCGCATCAATAGATTGGTGAATGCCATCAAATATTTCGTTCCATTCGTTTTCGTGTTCTTTTAATGAAATAGCATCTGTTTTTGATAAATTACCAGAAGCGGCCATCACTGCTTTTTTACCATCAATCCAGGGAGAAATAAAAACAGGCAGATTACTACTAACATCTTTACACATTTTACCTAATCCACTAAATGCCTCTATTGCTCCTTTTGTTTTTCTACTAATTTCTGTACTTAAATACCAACCCTTAAATGCTTTTCTATGGCCATATAAATTCCAAACCTCATCAATAACAAATCTGTTGGCATCAATTTCAAAAGTCAAATTGCCTGTGTCCCAATATTTTCCACTATCATATAAACCAAAATAAAGCTGCATTTCATTTTTTTCGGCAAGCGTTAAAAACAAATCAATCAAATCAATTGGAGGCGTATAACAGTTGTGTTTATCTATTAAATATTTAGAGGGATAAGTAATAAAATTTCTATAGCCACACCGAATAACAATAACAGTATCTATACCTGCGGCTTTCATGTGTTTAAAATCATTTTCCCACTCAACTGTTCCCCAATTTTGATGGGGAATATCATGACTTATTTCATCTATAAATGTGCCGGTTAATAACATAAATTTTTGGGAATTAAATAATCATGAAACTATAAATAGACGAAATTAATTATGTGCCTTCCAATTCAGGTGCTTTTATCGGAACAAGCCAAGTAATAATAAACGCCGGGATGGTTGAAATCAGCACCCATATAAAAAAATCTCTATACCCTAAATAATCACTTACAAAACCACTAATCATAGAAGGCACCATGAAACCTAAATTCATCAATCCACTTCCAAATGCATAATGCGCCATTTTGTATTTTCCTGGCGCCATATTTTGCATGATAAAAAGTATCAACCCAATAAAACCAAATCCATAGCCAAAGTATTCCACTGCAACTGCTATGCCTATCACCATTAAATTATCTGGTATATAAATTGCCAAATAAGCATAGGCTAAAAAAGGAATATTAAAAAAGCTACATAATATTAATAATGATTTTCTAGTTAATCCTTTATTTGAAATAAAATAACCTGCCGCAATAGAACCAATCACAAAAGCCAATGAACCAAATACACCATATAAAAGGCCTATTTGAGAAGTGGTTAATCCTAATCCTCCTTCGGATCTTGCTGCTTTAAAAAATAATGGTGTTATTTTAATTGCTTGCCCTTCAGCAAAACGATAGAACACAATAAAACAAAGGCTATACCAAATATTTTTTTTCTGGAAAAAAGTAATAATTACGTCTTTTAGAATGGCAAGACCTTCTTTTAAATTTTGTGGTTGCGTATTGTTTTCATTATCAGGAAGCACCGCTCTATTGTATAAACCTAAAACGACCATCATCACTCCATATAAAAACATAACCACCATCCAAGCAGTAGCAACACCTTGTTTTTTTTCTAGCTCACCTGCCAAATACACCAAAATTCCACCAGAAAATATTTTTGCAATATTATAAAATGCGCCCTGCCATCCAACATAAGTAGCCTGCATTTTGGGGCTTAGCTCATTTAAATAAACACCATCGGCAGCTGTATCATGGGTAGCACCACTAAACGCAATGATGGCAAATAGTGCTATAGAAAAAGCAAAAAAATGGTTTAAATGAAGGGTTAATGCAATCAATCCAAAAACACAACCTGTAAAAATTTGAGTGCTGTAAACAAAAAACTTTTTCGTTTTAAACATTTCTAAAAAAGGCCCCCATAATGGCTTTATGGTCCAGGGTAACATAATTAAAGATGTCCAAAAAGCAATTTGTGAATCAGAAATGCCCATGTTTTTATACATGATAGAGCTAGCTGCTGCAAGCGCAACAAATGGTAGCCCCATAGCAAACCAAGTAGACGGAACCCAGTAAATTGGATTCCTTTTATTAGTTGGGTTTATTGGCACAATTGTATCATTTATTTAATTTAATAAAGAACTAAACAAACTTATTAAAATATTTTAATAACTAGAAATATATTTTATCTTACCTTATAATTCAATTTGACAGTTCCAATATAAATCAATTCAATAAAAATATGATGCAAAAAAGATATGAAAGTTTAGACGCCTTGCGCGGTTTGGCAATTTTAGGAATGGTTTTATCTGGAAGTATTGCGTTTGGAAATGTATTGCCTGCATGGATGTATCATGCACAAGTGCCACCGCCCAACCATATATTTCATCCTGAGCTTCCAGGCATTACTTGGGTTGACTTGGTTTTTCCATTTTTTTTATTTTCAATGGGCGCAGCCATTCCATTATCGTTTGAAAATAAATTAAAAGATCAGCCTTGGTATAATACGGCTTGGCTAATTGCAAAAAGAGGATTATTGCTTTGCTTCTTTGCCATTTTTATAGACCATGTTAAAGACTATATGTATGGTAGTGAAAATAATATGGTGTATTTATTTGGCATTCTAGGCTTTGTTTTATTGCATGTATTACTTGTAAAATGGCCATTTGCAATAAACAACAAAATAAGTGTTGGATTAAAATTAAGTTCCTTAATAATAGCAGCAATAATGCTTTGGCAATTTCATTTTAAAGATGGTTCAGGGTTTAAAATTACTAGAATGGATATAATTATAGTAGTGTTAGCTAACATGGCTGTATTTGCTTCTATAATTTGGATTATTACAAAGTATAATCCTATTCATCGATTGTTGGTACTACCTGTTGTAATGGGTATATTTTTAAGTAATACTAACAATATCAGTTGGCAACATGAACTGTACAATTTTACCCCAATAAACGGTTTATATAGTTTTTATTATCTCAAGTATTTATTTATTGTAATCCCTGGAACAATTGCTGGTGAATGGTTACAAGCATATAGTAGAGAAACAGAAAAAAATAATACATCAGATAAAAACAAAATAATCTTGCTGGCTCTTTTATTAGTGTCAATAATAGTTGTAAATCTTATTGGATTATTTCAACGCTATTTGTTCGTCAATTTAATTGGCTCAATTATTTTAATCGTTGTTATTGTTTCAATTAATAGAAAGTTGAATAATGTGAATAACGCATCTAATTATTTTATACAAGCAGGAAGTTATTTGTTGCTATTAGGATTAATTTTTGAAGCTTATGAAGGTGGTATTAAAAAAGATCATTCAACTTATAGTTACTACTTTGTAACATCGGGGTTAGCCTTTTTACTATTATATGCTTTTATTGTTTTAGAAAGCAAAGAATTACTAAAAGTGCCCATTAATTTTCTGGCAAATATCGGCAAGAATCCAATGGTGGCTTATGTTTCAGGAAGTTTACTTATTACGCCTATCTTGCATTTAAGTGGATTAAATTATTATTTTAATTTATTAAATGCTAACGCTTTCAGTGGATTTTTAAAAGGTATTATTTATACAGGTCTTGTTGCTTTGATAACCTTGTTTTTTGTTAAGAAAAAATATTTCTGGAAAACTTAATACTTAACAGCAGCAATTGGCACAAAAAAATAAAATTATATTTTTACCAAGTATATCTTATTAATAAGATATACTTGGTAAAAATTTTTATTGCTCTACACCATATATTGCAACTCAAACCATGTAGCAGATGCTATATTCTTAGGCACTTTAAATGTTTTTGTAACAAGCGGAACTTCTTCGTTGTATTTATAAATAGAGAGTGTTACTGTTTCGCCTTTTGATTCATGAACATTCCGAACAAATATTTTAATTTTAAAACAATGCCCAATAGGATATATCACATCTTCATGCCAAGTGTTTCCATTGAATTCTCTTATAATAGGCGACCGTTGTTCTTTTTCGTAATGAACAAAAAAATTTGTTTCAAAACTAAGTTTAGCTTCTAAACTATAGCTGATGCCAGATGAAGCATACTCTTTTGTTTTTCGTTGTATCCAAAAAAGAAATAAAAAATTACAAAATATTAAGTTACAATATAGAATTTTATTTTCAAATTTGTTCCTTGAAATAGTATAAATAGTAATAATCCTGCAAAATAACTAGCTTTTTCACCACCTATCCCCTCCGATAATATTGTTCGGAATTATGTTTAATCTCTTGTTATTCCTTAATTATATCCTATTATGAATATTGGTGTATATAATGTTACAAATATGAA